>NZ_JAKUEU010000026.1:0-65843 GCF_022663075.1 Bacillus cereus group sp. BfR-BA-01441 | reverse complement strand
TTCGACAAGAAATATAGATTTATCGACAAATAATAACATTACGAATAAAAGAAGACTGTTCCAAAATGGAACAGTCTTTCCCTCTTACTCTGCACCTTCCGCAGTTGCAATATTATCCTCTAAATTTTCTCTTGATAATGCAGCCGCCATAAAATCAGCTGTTTCTGGAAGTGCTAAATGCATATGAGCTTTTTGACAAATTTGGATGGTACAGTTTTCTATAACATAGTCGAAAACATGTCCGCCCCCGCTTCTTTCATCATCAATGTAATGTAAGTGGAATCCAGCTACCCCAATACCTTGCGCATAATCTGGTGTCCAAAATCCAGCAAGCGTACCTTCTGTATTTTCAAATGAAAAGATTGGTTGTGATTTCGTCACTTCAACGAGCGGTGTATACGGTTTTTCTTGTCTTGGAACAGTTCTCGTCCTTACTTCACGAAACGTACCGTCCATTCGAATACCGTAAAACAAGTTTTTACTTGGCATTAATTCATGTAATAACGCTTCAACTTCTTCACGATTCATCGGACGCTCTACCATATAACTCATTTCTTTTTCAAAAAACGTTACAGTCGCAAATGGCGTTGTTTCTTCTGGCTCTACTTTTTCCGCTGAACCGTCTGAACGTAAATGATAAAATTCATTATCAAATGCAATCATTTCACCATCTAATTGATCAAATGTGCCGATGCCGAAATCACCATGTTTTTTCAAACCTTCAAAGCTAATTACACCATCATATATACCATCTAATAGCGCAAGCATTGTAGATGTTTGATATACTTCATTACTCGTTTTCGTTTTTTTCGCATCAATATCAATTAATTGCGCAACAGTCATCTCAAATCTGCCTCCATTAGTTTAATTGGTTTGGTAATAATTTTTCGCTTAATTTAATGTTGTCACGATAGTCAATTGGAATATCAATAATGACAGGACCATCTGCTGCTAGCGCGGATTTTAACACACCTTCTAATTCATCAGGCGTGTTAACACGAAGACCTAACGCCCCGAAACTTTCCGCATATTTCACAAGATCAACATCGCCAAACTCTGTAGCTGATGTTCTGCCGTATTTCATCATTTGTTGGAATGCAACCATATCATATGTGCCGTCTCTCCAAACAAGATGGACGATTGGAGAATTTAAACGTACCGCCGTTTCTAACTCCATCGCTGAGAATAAGAAACCACCGTCACCTGATACGGAAACTACTTTTTTACCTGGTTCTACTAAAGTAGCTGCGATTGCCCAAGGAAGTGCAACACCTAACGTTTGCATGCCGTTACTAAATAATAATCTACGTGGTTCATAAGAACGGAAACATCTCGCCATCCAAATAGAATGGGAACCGATGTCACATGTAACAGTTGTATCGTCACTAATTAAAGAACGAAGTGTACGAATCACTTGAAGTGGATGCGTAACACCTTCTGAAGGACGATTTGGAACTTCTGCTTGTTCTGATAATTTTGCGCGTAATCGTTCTAATACCGCTTCTGATTTCGTACTTAATACAAGTTTCGGTAATTTCTCCGCGATGCTATTTACCGTTAAAGCAATATCACCAATTAATTCACGCTCTGGCTGGTAATCATGGTCGATATCTGCTTGATGGTCGTCAAGATGAATAATCGTTCTGTCGCCAAGTTTATTCCAGAACTTTGGATCATACTCGATTGGATCATAACCGATAGAAATAACAAGGTCTGCTTCTTCTAGTAAAATATCACCTGGTTGGTTACGGAATAATCCAACGCGGCCAAAGAAATGATCTTCTAACTCACGTGAAATCGCACCAGCTGCTTGATATGTTTCAACGACAGGAAGCTCTGTATCCGCAATTAATTTACGAACAGCTTTCGTCACTTCATTTGTACTTGCTCTCATACCGAGTAAAATAACTGGTAATTTCGCTGCTTTTATTTTTTCTACTACGTATGTAATATCATGTGTGGGAGCGATTCCAAGCTGTGGCTTAGAAAGCGCACCGATAGACTCTACAGTCGTTTCCGCAGTCATAACGTCTTGCGGCAAACTTACTAAAGTTGCTCCTGGATTTGTGGAAGTCGCACTTCGAAATGCATTACTAAGTGCTTCTGGCACATTATCAGGATGCTCTACTTCTACGCTATATTTTGTGATTGGTTCGAATAGTGCAGCATTATCCATAGATTGATGCGTACGTTTTAATCGATCCGTACGCGGTACTGCACCAGCTAAAGCAACAACGGGATCACTCTCCGCATTCGCAGTAACAAGACCTGTCGCTAAATTTGATGTCCCTGGTCCTGAAGTTACAAGACATACGCCCGGTTTCCCTGTTAATCTACCAATAGCAGCTGCCATAAATGCTGCATTTTGTTCATGACGACAAACGATTAACTCTGGTCCTCTTTCTTGCAATACATCAAATACAGAGTCAATCTTTGCTCCTGGAATACCGAAAACATGTGTAACACCTTGTTTAATTAAACAATCAACAACAAGATCTGCTCCCTTTGTTTTTGTCTTCACGTCGTTTGCTTTTACACCTGTACTCAAAACTAATCACCCTTTATTTCATAATGTGTGTAATAAAGATTTTAATTTCACCTAGTTAATTAAGCTGGTGAAGTATCATTTATCATTATATTACAAATGCATTATTTTTCCAACAATATGAATTCGACATTATTTTGACAAGTTTTAAAGAATGCGCTTACAACCTTTTGTTTATCTTAAAATAACATTTTTATATCTCTTCTAAAAATGTACAAAAATACTTCCACCTATTCACATTATTAACAAATTTATAGTACCTTGCAAAGAATAATAGTAAGTGATATATTTGTAAAAAATGGAATACCCATTATTTGTAATTTTATTCACGATTAGTATATCTCCTTTCAAAAAGTAGATATAGATTGTGTGTGCTGCTTAGAAAAAAGATAGGATTTTCAGCCATAATTCATCATTTTATAAAGGAAAGTGATCGTTATGAACAAGAGTGAATTTTTAGAACAACTTAGTTCTTCCCTACGGAATATGCCTAATTCAGAAAAGGAGGATATTATCTCGGAGTACGAAACTCATTTTATTAGTGGTAAACAAGATGGAATATCTGAAGAGGAAATTTCTAAAAAGCTAGGAAATCCTAAAACTATCGCTAAAGAACTTAATATTTCATATGTAATAAGTAACGCTGACAATAGGCGCAGCCTAAAAAATATTATGACAGCACTGTTTTCTGTTATGAGCTTAAGTATTTTAAACTTTATATGTATCATTATCGCCTTTTTCGTACTACTCTTTTTATTACCGATTCTTCTAGCACTTATTATTGCCACGCCAGTATTAATTATTTCGCCTATTTTATTAATAGGATTAGGATTCTTTAAAGGGTTTCATCAAATTAGTTATTCCGATGTTTATAATGTGTTCATCGCTTTTTGCGTCGGTTTACTCATATCCGTCATATCTTATCAAATGGTAAAACATCTATATGCACTTTTAGTAAAGTATTTGAAATGGAATATTGCTATTTTACAAAGACACTAATGAATGTAAAAGGAGATTAAAATGAAGAAATATACTTTATATTCACTCATGCTACTTACTCTTTTATTTCTATCAGCTTGTTCAAACAGTGTACAACCTAAGGAAGAAAACGATGTACAATCTATTAAAGATGTTGCTATTAAAGTTCCAGAAAATATATTTAGTTCCTCAAAGAAAAACGAAACTATTAGTGAAGACGAAATGAAACAAAATATAAAAAATTATATAGATTATAGTTGGGAGTTATCTGAAAATATTATCGCTCTCGCTTCAACAAATTCTGATAAGAATTTCACGGAATCTGACCGAGAAAAATTACAAAAACTAATTGATTTAGCGAAACAAAACGATATGAATTTCCATGAGTTTATTAGTAATAATAATTTACCTACTGATTATAAAAAACCTTCAAAAGAAATCTATGCATTTATGTCATCATCTACGGATATTTTCGTAGAGCTAGATCAAGAATTAGACAAACTCACCCAAGATGGTAACTTATTCAAAGCCAATTTTTCTTTTACAAAACGCCTTGAGAAAATAAATGGGAGGAAACAAAAAGAGATTGAAACGTTTTTGAACGAAAAAAATATTAAAACTTCAATTAACAGCAATAAAAAAAATTAACAGATGTGTTACATATCCCTTTCAAAATAACCAATAAGAAATGGCTATTTTGAAAGGGAGTTTTTGTGGTATAACTATTAAATTCCCTAAACAAAAAAGACACTCCTAAACTAGGAGCGTCTTCCACTATTACGCTTGTTGTTGCGCGCTATATAATTCTTCAAGTGGCTTCATGATAATTTTGTTAACGTCACCGATTACAACGTTTAGGCGTTGCTCAGTTTCCATTAATTTTGTAATTTTAGCATCTTGTTGAATGCGAGCTACAACTTCTTGTGCTTGTTGGTTGTCTTCTTCAGTGATTTCTTGGCCTTGCATCATTTTCTGTTGTAGGCTAAGTTGCATTGTACGGAACTCATCGAATAAGTTCTTTGAAGCTGTGTCAGCTTGAACTGCTGCGTAGCTCTCTTTTAAAGTTTTGAAGTCTTCGTTTTCAGCGATTGCTTTTTGTAATTCATATGCAACATCATGAATGTTCTTTGTCATTTTATTTTTCCTCCTTTAGAAGGCTAGCGCTTTTCACTCACACTGCCTTTTACGTGCATTTACATACGCACCTCTTCTTACCATATCAAACTATGCAAGAGATGTGAAGAAATTTCACTTTTATTTCTATGTACTCACCTTATTATCTAAGAAACAATAGTAACAATCCTTGTACGAGCCCGATCATTCCGCCTAATAACGCTCCTAAATACGTAATCATTTTCAATTCGTTTTTCGTAATAGACAGAACTAAGTCTTCTAATCTTTCTGTTGAGAATGTAGACACTTCTTGCTGGACAATTTCCGCAAGGTGTAGATTATTTAGTATACTCTCTACATTTTCTGTTCCCCACTTTAAGCCTTTCGCTACTGCACTTGGAACCACTTTTTCAATAATTGTTTCTCGAACTGGTTCACATACTTGCTGAACAGATTGATTTAAAAACTTACTCACTGTTTCCTCTACTTTAACTGCTGACAGCACGGAGCTTACAATCATTTCTTTCTCTACAAATGCTTCTAATTCTTTTACATCTCTTCCTTTTAACTTTTCCCACTCTTTTTGCAGTACGTCAGTTAAAAGCTGCTTTGTAGCATCTTGCCCTAAAAACTTAATAACTTCTGGCTGCACACGATCCACAACACTTACATTTCCTAAAAACATTCCGACTAAGTTAAGTAGCGTTCCGCGAGAAGCAAAGAAATCATCAATCATTTTTGAAAGACGTGCTTTCCCTTCTTCACTTTCAAAAAAGCTAATTCCTCGCTCTAAAATAAACGCCGAGACATTCGGAATCGCATTCTCTACTTTTTCATTTACAGAATGAGGTAAAGCCTGTTCCCATGTATATGTATAATACTCTGCTAAAAATGCATGAATTTTTTCTGTAATAACATGTTCGATTTTTCGAGTCGCTTCTTCTTCTACATGCGCTACATTCCATTTTTCTAACATATGTCGCAGCGATTGTTCATTCGTAATTACTTTATCCACTTCCACTTGCGCCCAGTGAATTAAACCTTTTTGAAACTCTTCATTTGTTAGCTTTTTTCCAATTCCTTCTGGTGTTAACAAATGTTCTACAACCATTTTTCCTAATTGAACAGCAAGTTCATCACGACGCTTCGGAATTAACCCTGGTGTAAATGGAACTTGAAACTTTCCGATATAAATAGGACGATGAGGACGAAATAACATTTTTATCGCTAAATGATTCGTGTATCCCCCAATAATTGCTCCGAGTCCTGTCGTCGTTAACATATTTAACCATATATTCATTACAATCAACCTTTCACTTCTCCAAAACTATAGCATATCATCATACGGACAAAAGTATAATGGTATAAAAACGTATTTGCAATATATAGCTTCGCCTATTATGCAAATAGTAGTAAAGGAGTGATTTCGTTGGTTCTCGGCCTTTTAACTTCTAAACTTCATTATGAGCAAACGTATTACACCGAAATCGCTAAACGCGCTCGGCTTTATCATAATGTCGTTGCCCAGTTTACGCCATTTTGTATTGATTCTAAAACAGACCTTGTTTCTGGTCTTATTTACGATACAGATACAGGAAAATGGAAAGAGCAAACATTCCCTATTCCTTCTTATATATATGATCGTTATTCTTTTCACGAGGAAACAGACTTTGAAAAAGCAAAATCAATTATTCACTCTTTGCACAACCGTCCTTCCACTACCTTTTTAAATAACACACTTATTAACTTAAGTGAACTACATGATTTATTTCTTACTAATAAAAAACTGTCTCCTTATATACCCAAATTTGAAGTGGCAACGATACAAAACATTTTCAAATTGTTGTTAAAATCTAAAGATATTATTATACGCCCCACTAATATACATTCTAAAGATAACTTATATCGAGTCGCTTACAAAAATAAAACGTTTCATATCGATACAGTAAATGAAAAATACCATACTTCTCTTTCAATCAAGCGGACAGATGAATTTATATCTTGGTGTAAATCTAACATACGTTCATCACGCTACATAGTGCATACCATGCTACAACCACCAAATCAATTAACATACCCACTCCACATTCGAACTATTTTGCAAAAAAACAAAGAACAAACTTGGAATATTATCGGTCAATTTATACAAAAAAGTTCATTTCCTAATCAGCTTTTACCTTCAGCAACAGACGATGATTCATTGCATTCATTTTCAAAAATTAAATACGTACTATCTAGTACAGGTGTGCAACTATTGCAAGACGCTTTACACGACATTATAAATGAAGTATTCCAAACACTAGATCAGTCTTATTCTTCATTATTCGAACTAGAACTTTCCACAATTATGGATCAAAAAGGCGCAATTTGGCTTATGTATGTCAACACGATTCCTCCTTACGAACAATACATTCGTCATAGTGATTCATTAGCCGAAAAGATATTTCACGGACCACTTAAATTCAGTCGCTTTACACCATAATGAAAGGAGGTAAACCTATTTTGAAAGAACATATATATACATTAAACATTTCAGATGAACATCCAAATAGCATTACTTTACCTTACGTTTTTTCTATTACACCACCTATTACATCCCTATCCTTCGGTATACGTCACATTGCAAGTGAAGAGGTGAAAATTCATTATTCCTTTACTCGCGAAATTATTATCGGAAAGCATATTGCCGAAAAACTTTTACTGCCTCAATCAACTACTATTCATGTATTCACACAAAACCAAACAATTATTTTCGGACCATTGATTGGCATTTTTACAACTGGCTTTAATGATGATTCTTCTACCCCTTTAGGAAATCGTTCAATTGCTCTGAGTGAGTTGTTAACACCACCATTCTCATTACGACCGTTCGTATTCGTCTTTGGGGTTCAACATATACACTGGGAAGAAGAAACGATTGAAGGATATTTCTTTCAAGAGAAACAATGGATAAAGAAAAAAGTCCCTTTACCAAATGTCATTTACGATCGCTTACCGAATCGGCAAGCGGAAAATTATAAACCAATTGTCAGGGCAAAAAGAAAATTAGAACAAGACTACTGCATTCCATGGTTTAACCCAGGTTTTTTCAATAAATGGGAAGTTCATCAACTTCTTACGAAAGACGAATCAATTAAACCCTTATTACCAAATACAGAAGCATTTCAGCATTTTGAACAAGTAGAACGGTTTCTTGGCACGTATAAATCAGTGTACATGAAACCAATACACGGGAGCTTTGGTAGAAATATTCATCAAATATTTTATTCTCAAACAGAGAATTGCTACTACTGTCGTTATCGCGAAAATGAAGAAAATAAACTGAGAAAGTATCAATCATTAGAAACGCTTCTAAACCACGTATTAAAAGGACATGATTTAAAAAAGTTTATCGTACAGCAAGGTATTTCGTTACTTCGCTTCGATGGGCAACCTGTTGATTTCCGCATTCATACAAATAAAAACCATTTCGGTAATTGGATAGTTAGTGCAATCGTCGCCAAAATCGCCGGCAAAGGCAGTTTAACAACGCACGTAAATAGTGGCGGTGATACAAAATTATTACAAGAGCTTTTTCCAGATTCAACGAAACAAGTTCAAATTGAAAATAAATTAAAACATACTGCCTTACAAATAAGTTACGCGCTCGATGAACAAGTAACTGGAAATATTGGAGAAATCGGTTTTGATATCGGTTTAGACACAAAGGAAAATCCGTGGCTCTTTGAAGCCAACTCTAAACCTGGGCGAACTGTATTCCAAGATAAAAAATTAAAAGAGCAAAGTGAACTGACGCGCCAGTTATTTTACGAATATGCCGTCTACTTAACTGAACATTCTTTACGTGATACAAAAGAAAAAATGTCTCAAATAAAATCAGGGGCTTCATCAAACACCGAACATATCCCTTCTCCTATGATTCACTCACAAATACAAAAACAAAAACTTCCACCTAGATAATAAGGTGGAAGTTTTCTATTTACACAAGTTTTACTACAACCTCAGTTTCCACGTTACATACTCTGCAATAAAAAATATGATTGCAATATTCATTTGAATTATTATGCGTTAAACCATCTACTGCACTTAATAATTCTTGATCCATATAGGCACTATAATCGTCTATGTAATCTACAGACTTCCCATAATCTTGGAGTATACTTTGGCAATTTTGACAAGAATATGTTTGTGATTCTAATGCGTTGCAAAGCGGGCAAATCCCCATCATGATTCCTCCATACGTTATCGTTTATAAGCCTCTCTTTTTTAGAGTGAAGAGAGCAACCTATCCAGACATAGGAGCGCCCACTCCATCCCTACTTAAAAATAGAACTATGAAGTTGCTACCGATTTCATTTTTATTTCAATAAATCATAAATAAGAAGCTAATAATTAGCCTACAAGTAGCAGGCTACAATGAAAAAATTATATTTAATATCACCCTTAGTTTGGCCTGTTTTCTTAAAAATACAACGATTACTCTTATTTCATAATTTACGAAATCAATACGTTTTTTTGACAAAATTTACAAATTATTATTTTGTATATCTTTCTAGGTAACATCCATACTATGAGTACAAACTTAATTACCGATGGATTAGCGCCAACCGGGGCGATAATCTGGTTCAACTCCAGCTAGTCCAACCAAAAAAACTTTTATAACTCTAAGGAGGATATATTCCTATGGCAAACCAAAATTCTTCAAATCAATTAGTAGTACCAGGTGCAACAGCTGCAATCGATCAAATGAAGTACGAAATCGCTCAAGAATTTGGTGTACAATTAGGAGCAGATTCTACGGCTCGCGCTAACGGTTCAGTTGGTGGAGAAATCACAAAACGTCTAGTTGCAATGGCTGAGCAAAGCCTTGGCGGATTCCACAAATAAATATATATGGCAAAAAGGTCTCAAGGCATATGCCTTGAGACCTTCCTTAATTTATTGCAACATTTGTAAAAACTTCTTCGTGCGTTCTTCTTTTGGATTTGTAAATACTTCTTCTGGTGTACCTTGTTCGACAACGACACCACCATCCATGAAAATAACACGGTTCGCAATTTGATGTGCAAAACGCATTTCGTGCGTTACAATAACCATCGTCATGCCCTCTTTAGCAAGTTCTTTCATTACTTTCAGAACTTCTTGAACGAGTTCAGGATCAAGCGCTGACGTCGGCTCATCAAATAGTAACACTTCCGGCTCCATCGCAAGTGCGCGCGCAATTCCAACGCGCTGTTGTTGTCCGCCTGATAATTGGAACGGATATAAATCCACTTTATCTGCTAAACCAACTTTTTCAAGGAAATAGTTTGCTTTTTTCTTCGCTTCTTCTTTCCCCATCTTTTTCACTGTAACGAGCCCTTCCATTACATTTTGAAGTGCTGTTAAATGCGGGAATAAATTATGGTGCTGGAATACCATACCTGTTTGCGTACGAAGATTAACAATATCTTTCTTCGTTACTTTTTGAGAGAAGTTAAGCTCTTTATTACCGATACGAATATTACCAGCGTTTGGCGTTTCTAATACATTGAGACAACGTAAGAATGTCGTTTTACCAGATCCAGACGGCCCAATAATAACAACAACCTCGCCCTTCTCAACTGTTAAATCTATATGCTTTAGTACGGTATTATCTCCGAAACTTTTTTGTAAGTGCTGAATTGAAATCATAAAAACAAAAACTCCTTTTGTAAAAGGATTATTTTAATGTATAGCGTTCTGAACGCTTTTCTAACATCTGTTGTACGATTGATAATAAGAAACAAATAACCCAGTAAATAAGACCTGCTTCAAAATAAACAATTAAAAACTCGTAGTTCATCGCCGCAATTTCCTGCGCTTTTCGGAACATTTCTGTTACTAAAATTAACGATGCTAATGAAGTATCCTTCACTAAGCTAATAAATGTATTTGAAAGCGGCGGGATTGATACGCGCGTTGCTTGTGGTAAAATAACACGTTTTAATGCTTGTGGATATGTCATCCCAATTGTATAAGCTGCTTCCCACTGCCCTTTCGGAATGGAAAGGATAGAAGCACGAATAATTTCAGATGCATATGCACCGACATTTAATGAAAATCCAACAACTGCTGCTGTATATGGCTCAACTTCAATATTAAGAGTTGGAAGACCATAGAAAATAATAAATAACTGTACAAGAAGTGGCGTTCCGCGAATGATAGATACATAGATACGAGCAATCCATTGTAAAATACGACTACCTGAAATACGTGCGAGCGCTGTTAACGTCGCAAGTATAAGACCGATAATAAATGTAATAAGCGTTAATGGAATTGTTGTAAAAACAGCTTCCTTCAGCATAGGCATGAAGGAAGTCTGCATAATATCTATCCAAGTAGACAATCGATCTGAAACTAATGCACTACTTAGATACATTTTCACCGAACCATTTTTTCGTTATTTTGTCATACGTACCGTCTTTTTTCATATCTTCTAACGCTTTATCTACTTCTTGTACAAGCTTATCGCTACCTTTACGGAATAAGAATCCACTTTGTGAAGCTTCTTTTTCTGTATCTACAATTTTAATTTTTGCATCTTTTTTCGTTTCTAAATAATTTAATACTGATAACTTATCATTAATTGTAAAATCAACGCGTCCTGAAGCTAATAATTCTGCCGCTTGGCTAAATCCTTCTACACCTTCGATTTCTGCACCGTTTTTCTTAGCAATATCTGCATAGTTACTCGTTAAAGATTGTGCTCCTTTTAACCCTTTTACATCAGCAAATGTAGCAGGCTTATCTTTATCTTTTGCGATAACTAATGCCGCTGAAGATGAAATGTATGGTTTAGAGAAATCGTATTTCTTTTGACGATCTTCACGAATACCAACTTCGTTTGCAACCATATCGAAACGTTTTGCATCTAGGCCAGCAAGTAAGCTATCCCATTGTGTTTCTTTAAATACAGGTTTTACACCTAAACGTTTTGCAACTTCTTCTGCTAATTCAACATCAAATCCAGTTAATTTATTGCTTGAATCGTGGAACGTAAATGGTGGATATGTACCTTCTGTACCAATTACAAGTTCACCGCTTTGTTTAATCTTTTGTAACGCGTCTTGACTAGCTGTATCTTTTTTCTCTTCTTTACCGCAGCCGGCTACAATCCCGATCGCTAATGTAGTTACTGCAAGCACTGAAAATAATTTCTTCATGATAGTAATCCTCCAAGTATTCTGATAGGAATTTAAAAACTATATTGATTGTATGCAATCTTGAACAATTTTTCAATGAAAATGTTCTTATTTAGTTTATCCTTTTTCTTCATAATCAAACAAAAGGGAAAAATAACGCTACATACAAAAAATAAGTAACATTTTTTAATATAGCATTAATTGTAGGAAAGGTAAAATAATACTTCTTATTATGTACCTTTATCGCCGACATTTTGCCAACAAAAAAGAACTTGCGACAATCGCAAGTTCTTCCCCGCATTAAGCGCTCTGGTTTCCTTCCATTTGCGTTTTGTACATATCGTAATAACGCCCACGCTTTTTCATCAATTCATCATGAGAGCCTTTTTCTAAAATGGTTCCTCTATCGAGCACAATAATTTGATCTGCGCTTTTAATCGTTGAAAGGCGGTGAGCGATAATAAATGTCGTTCTTCCTTTTTTTACAACTTCTAGTGCTTGTTGAATCATCGCCTCTGTTTCTGTATCAATACTAGACGTTGCTTCATCTAAAATTAAGATAGCTGGATCAAAAGCAAGCGCCCTAGCAAATGAAATAAGCTGACGTTCTCCAGTGGAAAGCGTACTTCCCTTTTCTGTAATTTCTTCATTTATATTATTCGCAAATCTTTCAGCACCAACATCATGCAATGCTTTTATGATACGCTCTTTTGAAATTTTTTCATTTTCTAAGCTTACATTGGAAGCGACCGTCCCGCTAAAAAGAAACGGGTCTTGCAGTACGATTCCCATATGTTCACGGGTTGCTTGTTTCGGCATCTCTTTTACATCGTGACCATCAATCGTAAGCTTTCCTTTTTCAAACTCATAAAATTGAAAGAGTACATTCATGATAGAACTTTTTCCTGATCCAGTATGACCGACAAGTGCCACTGTCTCGCCTTGTTTCGCTTCAAAAGAAATATTTTTTAACACTTCATCTTTTCCATTATAAGAAAATGATACATTATCAAATTTTACATTTCCTTTTAAACGAGGCATACGTTCTTCTTCTACCGGTTCCCCTTTTTCCTCTAACAATTCAAAGACACGTTCTGATGCAACGCGCGCTTGCTCTAAGTTTGCAAGCTGGTTCACCATATTCGTAATTGGCGAGAATAATCGTGTTAAATAATCGACGAACGCATACAGTACCCCAAGTGAAATAATACCTGTAGCACTTAATGACGCACCGCCGAAATACCAAATTACTCCTGTGAAAGCGATATTTCTTAATACGGCTACTAAGTTATGCGAAGTTGCTGCATTTAAATTTAAAATTTTATTTTGATACTTAAAATAATCGCCATTTAATTCTTCAAATTCTTTTTTCGTTTCACGCTCTTGACGGAACGCTTGAATAATTGGCATCCCTTGAATGGATTCATTCACTGTTCCGTTAATATCAGATAAGCGAGAGCGCATTTTATGATTGTATACAGACGCGTATTTTCTATAAAGAATCGCCCAAACAATTAAAATTGGGATAATTAATAAACATAATGAAGCGAGCTTCACATCTAATAAAAATAACGCAGCGAATATCCCAATAATATAGATGATACTAGAAACGAATGTTGCCAGCACCGTTACATATAAATCACGAATGGCCTCTGTATCATTCGTCACACGCGAAACAATTTTCCCCGCCGGTAAATGATCAAAGTACCGAATTGGCAACGTTTGAATATGAGAAAAAACATCTTCCCTCATAATTTGAATAATTTTGTTCGCTGCCTTCTGCAAGAAGAACTGCTTTCCGTATGCAAATAATGACACGACTACTAATAAAGCGAAATAGCCACCACCAAGTAATAATAGACGGTTTATTTCTGGTTTATAAAACGCAAACACTTCTTCTTTCGTTAATGCTTTCGCTTTATACACTTGCACCGCCTTACCATTTTGAACGGTAATCATATCCCCTTTTACAGTCCGTGACCCTTCCGCATTTACTTTATTCGGTACAAAATAATATTGAAAACCGACTTGCATCACGCGTACTTCTTTTCCTTTTTTCTCGCCTTGTTCAAAGCGATCACTTCGCTTATAAAAAGCCCCATTATACGAAACAGCATCTTCACTCTGTTCTGTTTCATACCAAGGTTTCTCTATCCCGACGATATGATCGTCAATCATCGTTTTAGCGACGAAAGGACCAGCAAGCTCTGCGATCACGAAAATAAATAACATTAACATCGCAGCAAAAATCGTCCCTTTCACTTTCATCGCGTATTGAAACAACCGTTTTGAAACGCTCATATTTTCACCCCACTATCCGCACTTTCACTTTCACTTTCACCTTGTTGTCTTTCAAACTGCTCAGCATACCAGCCTCCCTTTTGGATAAGCTGATCATGCGTACCTTCTTCTATAACTGCACCTTCATCCATAACGAGAATCCAATCCGCATGTTGCACTGCAGATAAACGATGCGTCGTAATAATCGTCGTCTTTCCACTTCTTTCCGTTCTTATATTTTCAATGATCACTGCTTCCGTACGGGCATCTACAGCTGATAAAGAATCATCCAAAATTAAAATTTCTGGATTTTGAATAACAGCTCGTGCAATCGAGATCCTTTGTTTTTGCCCTCCTGATAAAGAAACACCTTTCTCTCCAACGAGCGTTTCTAACCCTTCTGGTAAAAACTCTAAATCCTTTTTAAACGCAGCAATTTCAATTGCTTTCTCTAGTTCTTCTTCAGTCGCTTCCCTATTTCCGAATAAAATATTTTCTCGCGCTGTTTTTGAGAACAAAATATGCTCCTGCGGTACATAACCAATCCAGCCGAGTACATTTTCATTCGTCATTTTATCTAGAGTCACATCAGAAACTGCAATATCTCCATCTCCAAGCGGATATTGGCGAAGAAGCTGACGTACAAGCGTCGTTTTCCCGCTTCCTGTTTTTCCGACAACCCCTAGCGTTTCTCCTTGCTTTAATGTGAAAGAAACCTTTTTTAAATTTTCTTCAGTTGATGAAGGATATGAGAAAGACACATCATCAAACTGAATATAATCCAGCTCTTGCACAAGCTTTGGATGTTTCGGATTCTTTACATCTGGCTCATACGCTAACGTTTCATTCACACGGTCAAGCGAAGCATTTCCTCTTTGCATAACATTAATTAATTCCCCAATTGCAAACATCGGCCAAATCATCATCCCTAAATACACGTTAAAAGAAACAAGTTCACCAAGGGTCACCTTTGACTGGAACACAAGGTATGCACCGTACACTAAGCCGATTAAATAACTAAGACCGACAAGCATTTTCACAGTTGGTTGGAATAATGCATCAATCTTTGCTACCTTCATATTTTTTTCGTAGACGTCATCTCCTAAATGATGAAATCTTTCCTCGTCTGCATTCTCTTGTACGTATGCACGAATAACGCGCACACCAGCGATTGATTCAAGCACTTTATCGTTCATATCACCAAACGCATCTTGCGCAACTGTAAATCTTTCATGCAATTTCTTTCCATATATATTCATCGCATACGCCATAATTGGAAGCGGAATAAGCGCTGCAAATGTAAGCTCCCAACTAATTGTAAACCCCATCATAAAGACAATCGTAAGCATATATAAACTAGAATCAACAAGCGTTAATATACCAAAACCAGCTGTCATAGCGATTGCTTTCAAATCATTTGTCGCTCTCGCCATTAAATCACCAGTACGATTTTTTTGATAAAAAGTCGGCGTCATCTTAAGTAAATGCCCCATAAATTTAGAGCGCATCGTTTTCTCAAGTACGAATGCACCGCCAAACAATTGATGTTGCCATACGAAAGTGAGGCCATATCCAACGATCGTAACCCCAATTAAGATAAGAATAGACTGTATAATAGCTTCGTTTGATAACGTTCCTGTTTTTATGTTATCTATCGTAACCCCTAACACTTTCGGGGGAATCACTTCAACTATATTCACAATTAAAAGAGCTCCAATGGCAATACTATATCTCTTCCAGTGCTCCCTAAAAAACCATTTTAACTTTAGTAATACTGATAACAATGTAACCTCTCCCTTCTCGTTCTCGTTTACCTCTCATTTCTTTATCCACTATCCAGACCTATCACATTTACATTTCGTAACCCATACAATCTCATCACATTTTTCCACCTTCCAAAGTTTTTTATCGGAACTAAACAAGGGAAAATAAACAAAAAAAAGCATACCGCCGCTTGACGATATGCACAGGAATGCATAAAAAGCGTACGTTACGATATACGCAACGTACGCTTCTTATAAGACAAAGATGCCCTATATATCCGTACGGGTTGCGTAATGATATGAATGTTTTCTGCCATTTAACAGAGCTAAGCCCATTACATTTACGATTACAATCATTACGCACACCCCTTTCATTTATTTTCCATTTATAATCTTACAACTTTATTGAGTATTCTGTCAATTATTTTTTCACACTTTAAATAAAAATATATGATACACCATTTTGAAATAAGGGAATATTCCATAAGAAAGGGCATACAAAATTAAAAAAGAATAAGAAATCGTTTTCACAAACATTTCATTTGAAAAATGTTATCAAACCCCCTACAATCACCTTATACTCACTCTTACAAGTTGCTATTTTAGGAGGACTAATCATGACAACTAGCAATACGTACAAATTTTATTTAAACGGAGAATGGAGAGAAAGCTCTTCAGGAGAAACAATCGAAATTCCATCTCCATACTTACACGAAGTAATTGGACAAGTACAAGCAATTACTCGCGGAGAAGTAGATGAAGCAATTGCATCTGCAAAAGAAGCTCAAAAATCATGGGCGGAAGCTTCTCTACAAGATCGCGCAAAATACTTATATAAATGGGCTGATGAGCTCGTAAATATGCAAGATGAAATTGCCGATATCATTATGAAAGAAGTCGGTAAAGGATATAAAGATGCGAAGAAAGAAGTTGTTCGTACAGCTGACTTTATTCGTTACACAATCGAAGAAGCTTTACATATGCACGGAGAAAGCATGATGGGCGATAGCTTCCCGGGCGGTACAAAATCTAAGCTTGCGATTATCCAACGCGCACCACTTGGTGTTGTATTAGCAATCGCACCATTTAACTACCCAGTAAACTTATCTGCTGCAAAACTTGCACCAGCATTAATTATGGGTAACGCTGTTATTTTCAAACCAGCAACTCAAGGTGCAATTAGTGGTATTAAAATGGTTGAAGCACTTCATAAAGCTGGCCTTCCAAAAGGTCTTGTAAACGTAGCTACAGGACGCGGTTCTGTAATTGGTGACTACTTAGTAGAACACGAAGGCATCAATATGGTATCGTTCACAGGTGGTACAAACACAGGTAAACATTTAGCGAAAAAAGCTTCAATGATTCCACTTGTATTAGAACTTGGTGGTAAAGATCCTGGTATCGTTCGTGAAGATGCTGACTTACAAGATGCTGCAAACCATATCGTAAGCGGTGCATTCTCTTACTCTGGTCAACGTTGTACAGCTATTAAACGTGTACTTGTACACGAAAACGTAGCGGACGAGCTTGTTAGCTTATTAAAAGCGCAAGTAGCTGAACTATCAGTTGGATCTCCAGAACAAGATAGCACAATCGTTCCATTAATCGACGACAAGTCTGCTGACTTCGTTCAAGGTTTAGTTGACGACGCTGTAGAAAAAGGTGCTACAATCGTTATCGGTAACAAACGTGAGCGTAACTTAATTTACCCAACATTAATCGATCACGTAACAGAAGAGATGAAAGTTGCTTGGGAAGAGCCATTCGGCCCAATCCTTCCAATCATCCGTGTTTCTTCTGATGAACAAGCAATTGAAATTGCTAACAAATCAGAGTTCGGTCTGCAAGCAAGTGTCTTCACTAAAGACATTAACAAAGCATTTGCAATTGCTAACAAAATCGAAACTGGTTCTGTTCAAATTAACGGACGCACAGAGCGCGGCCCTGACCACTTCCCATTCATCGGTGTAAAAGGTTCAGGTATGGGCGCACAAGGTATTCGTAAGAGCCTTGAGTCTATGACACGTGAAAAAGTAACTGTATTAAACTTAGTTTAATCTTATAAAAAGAAGCTGATCTATAAATAGATCAGCTTCTTTTCTATATAAATACTTCCAAAAATGGAGTATTTCATTCTACTTCCGATTTGGTTTTCCAAATCGAACTAAAACATGCCATAATAATTTTAATTCCTGAAGCACTTCTTCATAAGTTCCACGATCACTCCAAGATAATGGATTGCACTTCAAATCCACTACAGCAGAGCCAATTATATTTGCATCGATACAATGATTCCGTGCAATGCGTCTTGCTAAAGATGGCATTTTTGAACCTCTAAAATCCATCGGAACTTCGTCTACCGCAAGTACAAAACCGATGTGCCAATACAAATCAATAGCATACTTCAGGCAAATTTCTTCTAAAACTTTTCCTACATCCGTACCCTTAAATGAAGGATCTGCAACAAGCGCTTCCACGTCTTCTTTTAGAGAAATCTCTCCATGAATCTGCGCTTCAATATAATGATTAAGATTACGGGCTGGCTCTTTGCTTACTACATCTATAAACGGCCTTTTCAGATTAGCCAGTAAATGATTAATTAATATTGTTGGAGTCAAATTCCCTTCACCAATTGCAAAATCTCTTACGAATGTCTCTTCCAAAAGAGCAGCTAAAATCATATCAAACTCCTCGTAAGTCCCCTTTTCTTTCGGATCTTGATGCGAATCTAAATATGTATATGTAGAACGCGAAGAAACTTTTGGAGATAAGAGAAAATAACAGGAACCAAAACGCGGAGCCGGCCCATCTGGATGTAACATTAAATTTAGCGCTCCGTATTTTGGACGTTGATCATTCGTTACGCCTTCTAATTGATATGCCCCTCCAAATATTCTCTTTTCCCAAAGGTCACGTTCACCACCAGGATAAGCAGATACGCTTCCATTAGATAGCAATGTTTCAAACTGACTTTTATATACTCCTTGCTCAAATAGTGCTTCAGCAACACTTTTCTTACTCGAATCTAGTCTGTCTGGATGAAAGTGTAAAGCAATCCTTGCGTGAGATTTTAAATTAGCGACAGCCTCTTCAAATATTTCATCTGTAATATTAGACATTTTAAGTATATGATTAATCGTTGCTTTAGCCTCACGTTTTTCGTTCTCTGCATATTTTGAAATATACTCCAAAGCAAATAATTGAGATCTTGATAATTCCATAATCAAACCTCTCCTTTAATTAAAATGACCTTAATCATTTCAATTAAAAGCTTATTCTTTCCTTCCTATGAAACGAACCTAATTTATTTAAAAACGTAATTTACTAAATCTTAATTATGCATACACGCATTTTTCATAGGCAAATGTACACATTCTACAGAAATTTGATACCCTAGCCATCGCTCAGCAATATGTTCAAATGATAAAACAGATCTCGTTGTAAAAAAACGATGCTTCGGATTCAGATTGTCAGACAAAATTCCTTTGTGCTGTAAAATGGTACTTAACTCTATCGCTGTTTCTTCTGCAGAACTAATAATCGTTACATCTTCTCCTAGTTCCTTTTTTATATAGGACTCTAAAAGTGGATAATGCGTACATCCAAGAATTAACGTATCTATATCTTCTTTCGTTAATGGAAGTAAAGCTTGTTTCACTTGCTGCGTGACATATGCTATATCTTCTAATCGATTTTCTACAACTGTAGCTAAAGTCGGACACGCATGACTATGCACTTCCAAATATGTATCAAGCTCGTGTAATGCTTTTTCGTACATATTAGATTTTATCGTACCTACAGTTCCAATTACTCCGATTTTCTCTTTCTTTGTTACTTTAATTGCCGCTCTTGCTCCTGGATGTATAACGCCAATAACTGGAATGGAAAGTGCTTCTTGCAGCTCAGTCAATGCAGCAGCTGCAGCAGTATTACATGCTACGACTAGCGCTTTTAATGGAAACTGTTTGAGGAACTCAACCATTTCAAATACGAAAGATTGCACCTCCTCTACACTTCTTGGTCCATACGGGCAACGCTTATTATCACCAATATAATAAATGCTTTCTTTAGGCAATTGTCTTATAATTTCGCTCGCAACTGTTAATCCCCCAACTCCCGAATCTAGCACACCTATTACTGAATGTTTATGACATACAGACATTTACTTCATCCCCTTTTCAATCATCTAGCGCTAATAATATGTATTATATTACGAAAATTCAAATATCACATAACAACCCCTCTTACTTTTAATCACAAACTCTTCTCTATAATCTGATTATTACTATATCCATTGACGTATAAAAATTCATTTGTTACTCTTAAAGACGTTAATTTAATATTTAAATCCTCATTCGTATCTCGGTGAGGTAGAGGTTGCAATCATTAAGAGTATCATTTCAGGAGATGTAGTGGCATTGATGAAGGAATGAGAAAGGAATGGTTGCCGAAGTAAGTCGTGTCCACCATGCACGCTTGCTGGGTCTGCATTTAATAAGTGCAGAACTGTCACAAACGTTTCGTTTGTGGAGAGCTATCGAGAGGTATGTCGTGGGTTTCTTATAAGATAGAAAGCATGTAGCGGCAAATTACATGCTTTTTTTGTTTTGTTTGGGACTTCTCTTCCTAACTCAGGAAGACATACATATCTCCTCGCTTGACTTGGTTATACTAACTTTGGAGGTATTTTCTATGCAACAAAAAAAATGGGGCTTTTGGGTACTAACAGCTTTCGTTGTCGGTAACATGGTTGGCGCTGGTATTTTCATGGTGCCAAGTACGTTGGCACAAACAGCAAGCCCACTCGGTGTCACATTAGCTTGGTTAACTACAGGGTTTGGTGTTTTAATGCTAGCTCTTGTTTTCGGTAATTTAGCAATTCGTCGTCCTGATTTAACGACAGGGCCACAAAGTCATGCATATGCTTTATTCTCAACACCAAAAAAGAAAAAAATGGCTGGTTTCAGTATGGTATGGGGATATTGGGTTGCAAACTGGGCAAGTAACGTTGCCATCATTACATCATTTGCGGGATATTTATCACTCTTCTTCCCAATTATGAAAGATACGCGACTACTATTTTCAATCGGCTCGTTTAACGTAGAAGTCGGAAAACTAATTACATTTACGATTTGTTCCATCTTACTTTGGGGAACTCATATTATATTAACAAACGGTGTAAGCGGAGCTGGAAAACTAAACTTCTTAGCAACAACAACGAAAGTAACTGGATTCCTTTTATTCATCGTCGTTACGTTATTTGCATTCGAAGCTTCTAAATTTGGACAATGGTACACACCGATGATTGATAAATCAGGTGCATCACACGGTCTTCTTTCACAAGTAAATTTAGCTGCTCTTACAACGCTTTGGGCGTTTATCGGAATTGAATCAGCCGTTCTTTTATCAAACCGTGCTGTTTCTCCAAAAACGGTAAAACGTGCAACAGTTGCGGGATTACTTATTACAGTTGCAATTTACTTAGGAATCACAATTTTAACAATGGGTGTACTTCACGTTGATAAATTACAAGCTTCTGAACGTCCATTAGCAGATGCACTAAACGCTGCAATGGGTCATGGCGGCGGGAAACTGATGGCATTACTTGCTCTTACTTCCCTGTTCGGTTCTATCTTAGGCTGGATTTTATTAAGCTCAGAAGTACCTTATCAAGCAGCAAAAGAAGGTTTCTTCCCTTCCTTCTTCACGAAAACAAATAAAAAAGGAAGTCCAATTTACTCATTACGATTAACAAACATTATGTCGCAAGTATTCCTATTCTCAACATTATCAGGAACCATTGCGGAAGCTTATACATTCGTTATTACCGTATCGACACTGGCTTACCTCATTCCATATCTCGTTTCACCAATCTTCCAGTTAAAACTAGTCGCAACTGGTGAAACATATAAAAATGAAATGCGGGCAAGAATTACAGATGGCATAGTCGCAGTTATCGCACTTTGCTACGCACTATGGGTTATTAAAACGGGCGCATCCGATATAAAAACGTTCCTTCTCGGAATTGGTTTATTCGTAATCGGATTTGCTTTCTATCCATTAATGAATCGTGATCAGAAAAAAAATAACGAAAAGAAAAACGGGCAAGTTGCATAACGCAATTTGCTCGTTTTTTCTTTTGTAAAACATATATAATAGAACAAAGAGGTGAAAAACATGTCAATCGAATCGCTATGGAGCAGTCGCTTCCAACAACATATTCAAAATATCATTACATACTTTGCACGTATGATTAACGGTTTACTATATAGCTTTATCTTTATTTCATGCGTTGGTGCATATTATTATGCTCAGTTTCTAAAAGCATCTCCTTCTAAAGGAATATCTTTAATAATTATAACGATTGTACTTACATTCATTATAACGAGATGCCCTATCCGTACATTTATTCAAAAACCTGATGCTGTCTATTTACTAGCACTAGAAGAGAAATTAACATCTTATTTTAAAAAATCTCTTCTATACAATTACATCATTCAGCTTTTCCCAATATTATTTACGTTCCTTATTCTCGTTCCACTTGCTATGCAATCATTGCAATTAACTGTACCTTTTTTATGTACAATCTTTATCGTGTTAATGATTACGAAAGCCTGGAACATGTACATACATTGGATGTGGCGTGATAGTCACGAAAAAAATATATGGCTAATCATTCGTATTACTTGTAACGCCCTAATCATTTACATGCTGTTTTATTCCGCAAATGTTCTCATATTGGGCGGACTACTCTTACTACTTGCTTTCCTACTTCTATATACGAAAAAACAGCCTACAAAACGAATACCGTGGGATTACATAATCGAGCAAGAAGAAAAAATGAACGTTCGTTTTTATCAATTTGCTAGCATTTTCACAGATGTTCCGCAACTGAATAAACAAGTAAATAAAAGAAAATGGCTTACAAATTGGATTGAACCTTTATTACATAAAAAACGAGCAACTTTCTTCTATTTACATACATTAGCATTTTTACGTGGAAATGATTATTTCGGTATATATATTCGCTTAGGATTGATCGGTGCTTTCGCCTTATATTTCATACCAAATATATACGTAAAAGGCTCTATCACTTACATCGTTCTATATATGATCTCTATGCAGCTCCGTTCACTATGGAAATATTTTTCAGGAAATATTATTGTAACATTATATCCAATCCATACTGAAGAAAGGATGAAGCAATTTCTTAGCTTAATCTTTATATTGCTAAGTATTCAACTCATTGTATTTTCAATTGTTATACTCATTGCTACAGGACAATTTTTACATAGTCTTATCATTATGATTATCGGATTAATCTGGATCAAATTTATTATTGTACCAAAAACGAAGCAAAGAATTTCCGCATTTTAACGAAAAGAATTATCTTAAAAGCCAAGGAGCAAATAAATTTTCTCCTTGGCTTTTTTATTTTTTAATGTTAAACCTATCGTTCATACTTAATTAAAAACTTTAGGTATGTTACTCCTGTTTTTCTTAAGCATAGAGTGCTATACAACCCCCCTTTCTTCCCCTTGATGTTTTAGGGTTTAATTATGATTTTTACATACAAAAATCATAATACATGTTTACGTCCTAATAAAAAGGGTATCTATTAAATTAACAAAGTTAAAGGAGGGGCCTATATTGTGAATAAAAAAATGGAGCAATTGAAGCACCATGTTACGGATAATCAACGCAAACATGCTTTAACAACAAACCAAGGAGTAAAAATAGCCGAGGATGAATTTTCTTTAAAGATGGGCTTAAGAGGCCCAACCTTAATGGAGGATTTCCACTTTCGCGAGAAAATGACCCACTTTGATCATGAACGAATTCCTGAAAGGATTGTTCATGCACGCGGAGTTGGCGCTCATGGTTATTTTCAGCTTTATGAATCGTTAGAAGCATATACGAAAGCAGATTTTCTTACTAATCCTTCAAAGAAAACACCTGTATTTGTACGGTTCTCAACCGTTCAAGGTTCTAAAGGATCCAACGACACAGTAAGAGATGTACGCGGATTCGCCACAAAATTTTATACAGATGAAGGAAACTATGATTTAGTGGGTAATAATATGCCCGTATTCTTTATCCAAGATGCTATTAAATTTCCTGATTTTGTCCATGCAGTTAAACCAGAACCACATAATGATATTCCTCAAGGAGCTAGCGCTCATGATACCTTTTGGGACTTTGTTGCGCATAATCCTGAGTCCACTCATATGGTCATGTGGCAAATGAGCGACCGAGCTATTCCGCGTAGTTTACGAATGATGGAAGGTTTTGGAGTTCACACATTTCGACTCATTAACACAGCAGGAAAAGCCCATTTCGTAAAGTTTCACTGGAAACCTACCCTTGGGGTTCATTCATTAGTATGGGATGAAGCTCAAAGGATTGCTGGGAAAAATCCTGATTTTCATCGTCAAGATTTATACGAAGCAATTGAAAAAGGGGATTATCCTGAATGGGAGCTTGGATTACAGTTAATTCCAGAAGAAGATGAACATAAATTTGATTTTGATATTTTAGATCCAACGAAATTATGGCCAGAAGAAGAAGTTCCCGTAAAATTAGTTGGTAAAATGACATTGAACAAAAATGTTGATAACTTCTTTGCTGAAACAGAGCAGGTAGCTTTTCACCCTGGTCATGTCGTACCAGGTATTGATTTTTCAAATGACCCTCTTCTGCAAGGAAGATTATTCTCCTATACAGATACACAATTATCTCGTTTAGGGGGCCCTAATTCCCATCAAATCCCTATCAATCAACCCGTATGTCCTTTTCATAATAATCAACGTGATGGTATGCATCAAATGCAGATTCATCGCGGTCAAACAAGCTATCATCCTAACGGATTAAATAACAATCAACCTGCAACCGTCCAAGCCGAACAAGGAGGATATGAACATTATCAAGAAAAGATTGATGGGCATAAAATTAGAGGTCGTAGTAAAAGCTTTCTTAACTTTTATTCTCAGGCTAAACTTTTCTACAATAGTATGAGCCCTATTGAAAAGCAGCACATAAAAGAAGCTTTTTGCTTTGAAGTTGGGAAGTGTAAATCAGACATGGTGAAGGCAAATGTAATTGCTCTCCTAAACCACGTCGATCGTCAATTAGCACAAGAAGTCGCTAACATTGTTGGAGCTCCTTTACCTAAAGAAAATCACGAAGTAAATTCAGATGCAAAATCACCTGCACTAAGTATGTCCAATACTATTTTTAAATCTGATTCTAAAAATGTCGCAATTCTATTAAATGGTGACCCAAGCGTCTCCCTTCTGTCCGAATGGATTCAAGCTTTTGCACAGCACCGAATGAACTATAGCATCATAGATAATAAAATTTATCATTTCAATGATTCCATTAAAGTAACTGATACTTATACAACAACAGACTCTTCGCTTTTTGATGCAGTATTAGTGTTTAGTAGTGAGTCTGTCATTCACCCCCCTGTTTTAGAATTTACAGAAACTACTTTTAAACATTTTAAACCGATAGCTCATGTCCTTAGTAATCCTCATGCTTTGGACAATAGTAAAATTAAATTAGATGGAGCAGGAGTTTATAACTTAACAAACACTTCAATTGAATCATTTATAGAAGGTATTGCCCAAGGAAGATTCTGGAACCGATAATATAATATAAGGAGCGGATTAGAATGAGTAAAAAAATTGCTATTTTAATAACGGATTATTTCGAGGACACAGAATACACAGAGCCAGTAGGAGCTTTTAAACAAAAGGGATATGAATTAACAACTATTGAAATGGAAAAAGGGAAAACGGTACACGGTAAACAAGGAAAAAGTGAAGTCGTAATTGATAAAAGTATTGACGATGTTTCTCCAGAAAACTTTGATGCCCTCTTCATACCAGGCGGGTTCTCCCCAGATATACTTCGTGCAGATGAACGTTTTGTTCGCTTTAGTAAAGCATTTATGGATGCGGACAAACCCGTTTTCGCTATTTGTCACGGACCTCAGCTACTCATCACTGCACAAACACTTGAAGGACGTGATGTAACTGGATATAAATCTATTGAAGTCGATTTAAAAAATGCCGGCGGGAACTTTCATGACAAAGAGGTTGTCGTATGTCAAAATCAGCTAGTAACAAGTAGACAGCCAGAGGACATCCCAGCGTTTATTGAAGAATCGTTGCGTATATTAGGATAACTAACCTCCTTTTATTTACATGAAAATAGTTAATCAGTGAGGTTTTATTCATCCCCCACTGATTAATTAGCCCCCACCAACTGGTCGTTTACAGGCAATCCGACCACCACAAATAGCAAGATAAATAAAAAGAGGGGAATCCAAAAGTTCAGTTTTAATAATCTTTTGGATTCCCCCTTTTTCTCGCCCAAAAATTCCTTATCACTTTTCATAGGCAGTTCTCATATAGTGAAAATGACTATATAATTCCTATCCATAAGTTAAATAATGATTTCGCACATATATAAATACAAAAGATGGGAGCCTTATTTATGAATAACAATCCACCTTCAACGCCCCCAAATCCAACGGAAACGAATAATAATGAAGTGAGCTTACAAACGTTACGCGTTATTGGGCTAATTGTACTGATTAGTGGCTACATATTAGTAACGCTTTCTGAAGTAGGCACATTAAAAAATCTTTTGCTACAGCCTAGTACTACTCCAAATTTAGCTGAAGTTGATCCGTTCTAAAAATTATATAAAAAGCGAATCCCAGTATAACTGGTTCGCTTTTTATATAGTTTCATCCAATTTGAGAAACATTTCTCTCATCCTCATACTTCTCTTTCCCTATCGCTTTCATAAATAGTAAAATACTGCTCATACCAACGATAAAGTACAGAGCACTCATGCCCCAAGAGGCAATAAATGAACCTAGCATAACACCTAATGCCCCGTTCATTTTTGCCACTTGAAAGACCATTCCGTTAATCGCCATATAAGAACCTCTTGCCTCATTTGGCACCATATCTGCCATAATAGATTGACGCACTGGCACATACATCATCTCACCTACCGTTTGGAAAAGCCCTGCAATTAATAAAATCCATAAGCTATTGCTCGTTCCGAGTATTGTAAATCCAATTGTATAAATGAATAAACCTACATATAAGATTTTCAAATCGTTGAAGCTTTTCAGCATTTTAATAAGAAGTGCTGAACATAACACAACTAAAATTGTATTCTCTGCAGAAATCCAGCTCAGCATGCGAATCCCTGTTAAATCAAACGTAATACCATTCCCGAATAAAAAGTGCACCGTTTCAAATTCCTTCTGCAAGCGAACACCTAAATAATTATTAATTTGAAACTCTAAAGACAATGTACATATACTCGCTGCACAAAAAATTAAAAATGCTTTATCTTTCATCACGACTTTATAACTATCTGCCATACCTTTTAATACATTTTTCTTCTCCACCGTTTTTCGTGCTACATACACTTCTTCCATATACACAGCCATCACATATAGAGTAATAATCGCAACAAGAGTTAATACGATAAACAATTGCAATCTATAGTTTTCAAATAGTAATCCACCAAATATTGCTCCAATCGCAATGGATAAATTAATAGCCCAATAATTAATGCTGTACATTACTTTTCGATTTTCAGGTGTACTCACATCAATTAACATCGCCTCTGTCGCAGGATTCATAAGTCCAGATCCTAAACTATTCACTAGCATAAAGATAAATGTTAACCACGGTGAATCTACATAATCCGAATTCGCAACTCCCATACAAGCAATAGAAATGACTTGTATACTTTGACCGATAATCATAACCTTTTTACGCCCAAGCCGATCCCCAACATATCCACCGTATAAACCAATTACTAATGAAGCTATGACATTAATGAGTAGTAAAGCACCAGCAATCGCACTACCTAACTTTATTGAAAAATAAATCGCCATAAATGGAAAAATCATCGTGGACACAGTACGTGTTAAAAACGAAGTTATAATTCTAATTTTTATATTTCGATGCATACTCCAAAATCCCATTATTTCCTCCTCCTTATGCTTACTTATTTTACTTTGAAAAAAAGGAAGAAAAAGGTTAGAATATTCTAAAGAGTTTCCCCTTTTATAGATAGAAGGAAGTGTATATATGAAAATTATGGACTATTACATTAGACTAAGACTACATGCACAAGATCAAAAACATATACAAAATAGCTTACAAGAATTAGCGGATGTTTTATATTGCAGTACGAAAAACGTAAAGATTTTATTAAAGAAAATGAGCGAGGAACAATTAATTAGCTGGACTCCAGGGCGAGGCCGCGGAAATAAAACGGAAATTCTATTTATACATAATTTCGTAGAAGCGATTGAATCCTATACAGATGAACTGTTAGCGCAAGAAAAATTAAAGGATGTTTTTCTTCTTTTAAAAGAACCTCTACCCCTTGCACTTCAAAAAAAGATAGAAAATAAACTACATCATCATTTTGGATACGAACCTTCAAATGATATGTACGACGTATTAAAGATTCCTATATCGAGAAAGATATTCCCATTAGATCCGGCTTTTGTGGCTGTAACTACAGAGAGCCATCTTACGAGTCAAATTTTTGATACGTTAGTCGTCTATAACGATGTTACTGAAAAAATGGAGCCTCACATTGCGCATACGTGGGAATTAAGTGAAGATGGACTTACGTGGACCTTTTATTTACGAAAAGATATATATTTTCATAACGAAACAATTTTAACTTCTAAAGATGTACAATTTTCATTTGAAAGACTAAAACAAGTTCAATCCCCTTTCGAATGGTTAACAGAAGAAATTATTCAAATTGAAACACCATCACCACTGCAAATTCGATTCCATTTAGCAAAACCAAATTTATTTTTCTTACACTATGTAAG
The DNA here is from genome assembly GCF_022663075.1 of Bacillus cereus group sp. BfR-BA-01441. Classification (NCBI taxonomy): domain Bacteria; kingdom Bacillati; phylum Bacillota; class Bacilli; order Caryophanales; family Bacillaceae; genus Bacillus; species Bacillus cereus group sp. BfR-BA-01441. The sequence continues at coordinate 37,112 of NZ_JAKUEU010000026.1, read as the reverse complement.
TTCCATGCAGCTCGCAATTTTACCGCGTGATACGAGTATTCAAAATCATCATTATATAGGTACTGGACCTTTCAAACTTGCTCATTACTCTGAAGATAATATCGTACTCGAAGCGTTCACCCATTATTTTAAAGAGCGCGCGTTATTAGACCGTATTGAATTTTGGGGTATTCCTGACCATGTGCAAATAGATGCTGATTATGAACTACCAAACGAAGAGGAAAATGAAAGGCATGATATACAAATAGAAGAAATAGGTTGTATTTATGCTAGCTTCAACTTTAAAAAACCTGGTCCTCATCACGACATTTACTTTCGAAAAGCTTGGAGAGAACTATATGATGTTGAAATGATACTTCGTAACATAGAGGGTAGACGGACAATTGCTGCATCAAGCTTCTTCCCTGATAGAAGCCGCCTTGCAACAAGAAGATCCTACTCTTTAGAAAAAGCAAAAGAGTATTTGAAAAAGAGTACATATAATGGAGAAACGATACATATTTACTTCTTCGCATTTAAAGATAGTGCAAATGATGCATATTTCTTAAAAGAACGATGTGAAAGTTTAGGTATACAAGTAGAGCTTCACTCATTTCCCGTTTCAGATTATATGGATCGCTCTATTGATAAACATGCTGATATTATTTTCATGGGAGAAGTCTTTGCTGCCAATCATGAAATTGCATTCTTAAATGTATTTAAAAATAAAAGTTGCTTCGTAAATCGGTTCATGGACCCGCACTACGAAAAACAAATTAACTGTTTACTAGATACATTTTTACTAGAAGAAAATAAAGAAAAGCGTTATGAACTCATGTATGAGATTGAAGAGTTTTTACAAGCAGAACACATCATTTTATTTAACTATCACGTTTTAAAAAGAAAAACATACCCTTCTTCTTTAAAAAACGTAACAATTGATTCATTTGGTTGGGCAAATTTTGCGAAGTTATGGATACAACCATCCACGTATTAAAGTGTGAGTTTTTATAAAAGGAGAAAAAACATGAAACGCACCCTAGAAAAAAGACTTTCTTATCTATACACAGGTGAGTTATTTTCAGTCATTACTTTTATTTTCACAAGTTACTTACTTAATTATGCTTATCCTACGTTACATTTATATTCCCTATATTCTTTTTGGGTCTCATTTCTTCTTTTAGAGTTTATCTTATTACAAGGAGTAATTTACTGGTACGTAAAGTGGAAACGACTAAAAAAAGAGAAAACATCTGTTACGCCCATTAGGATGATTCAATATTTAAAAATACTTAAAAAGATAAATATAGCATTCATTATTACGGGATTTATTACGTTTACTATTGATTTTATAATTTGGTATCCTCACTTACCTTTAGGTGGGCTATCATTCACTCTATTTATTTATATTTTTGCATTACTTGAGTACATTAACTATTATCATACTCAGCTTTCATACGATAACATCTCTGATATAAAACATTTAATCAAATCAAAAAAACTAAAACAGTCCTGTATAAGTAAAGATTTTCAACGTATTTCATAAACGAGAAGGTACTACATCCTTAGTAGTACCTTCTTCACATACAAATATAAACTATTATTTAATTACTTCATCTAAGTGATCTTTCAAGTTCAATAAATATTGCTCAATATCTGGATTCTTCACCACATCATAACAAGCAAAACTCTTTAACGGACTCATACCGAGAAACTTTTGCACGCGGTGTAAATGACTAAGCGCTGATTCTAAACTTTCTCCTTCAAAGAACTTCGTCTTATCTCCAAATGCTTTTTCAGGTGCATTCCAAGTTGTAGAGAACATATACTCTTTCTCTTTTAATAAACCACCTGTTCCATATTCATCTGCACCTTTAAAGAACAAACCATATTCATATACTTCATCCATATACGTTTTAAATAAGCCTGGAACACTAAACCAATAAATTGGTGTTTGATAAATAACAACATCGGCCCATAAAAACTTATCTTGTTCTTCTTTAATATTGTAACCATCTTGAATCGTTGTTGTTTTCACATGATGATTCTCGCCTAATACAGTAACCATATAATCTACTAACGTTCTATTTAATCGTCCTTCCTTTGTACCGTATTTTTCATGTCCATTTATAATAAATATATTTTTCATTACTTTTCTCTCCCCTATATGATCTACTCTTCGGCTATTAAGCCGAGTTGCTGCTGTAGTGTAAGATTATCTTCTAAATGCCAATCTTCCGTTATCTTTCCGTCTTTCACATGTAAAATATCAATTGCAAAAAAATTAATTTTCTTACCATTATGCGTTCCTGTAAAAGAAAGACGGGCTGTTACTTTATCACCAACAACTAATAAGTCTTCAATCTCACAATGTATATCAGGCACAACTTTACGAAAATTTTGCGCTGCAAACTTTAATCCTTCAATGCCTTGTGGTCGCCCTTTCGGCAATGTATTATCGAAGAAATCTTTAGTAACAGTCTGCGGAATAAGTTCCTCCTTACCTGTATCCCAAAATGCATAAAAACGCTGCGCCGCATGAACCATTTCTGTCGCTTCTTTTTTACTTAGTGAGGGATCAATTGTCATTGCTTTTGGCCTTGGCATTTCTTTTAATAACTGAACTTCACCTTTTTGTTCCGCGCCGCATGCTACAAGCACAATACAAATAACAAACAAACTAAGGAATCCAAATAACTTTTTTATCCCCATGGAAATCACCACCTCCTCATATAAATCCTTTATGTTTCGTATTACTATTGTATATGCACTAACTTCCTTTATGGAAGTAGTGATATTTTTTTCATATAGTTACCAAAAGTATAGTTTTGTGATACTATAAAGCAAATTCATCTAAAAAAATTTTATGGAGGCTAGTTCCATGAGCAATATAGATCCAGTTGAATTAACGAAAGGTTTACCGGGCATACCTTGTCCTATCGCTAAAACGCTTGATGTAATTAGTACAAAATGGACATTTTTAATCATTCGTGATCTTCTTATCGAAGGAACATTACGCTTTAGTGATTTACAAAAATCAATGGATGGGATTAGTCCAAAAACATTATCGCTTCGACTAAAGGAATTAGAATCTCAAGGCATTATAACGAGAAAAGTATATCCAGAAGTTCCGCCTCGTGTAGAGTACACATTAACGGATAAAGGAAAGCAATTAGAGGGGATTTTTATTGAATTAAAACGGTTTGGATTAAGTTTATAAAACAAAAACCCCTTACCGTCGTAAGGGGTTTTATTACTTCGCAAAACTCTCAGCCAGCTGTTTCTCTCTCCACATAAATGTAATGCCGAGACCAATTATTAAAACAACGCCTGAAAATGCATATGGATAATGAATATTCATATCAAATAATATTCCGCCCATCGCTGGCCCTGCGATATTTCCTAAACTCGTATAAGTCGAGTTCATCCCAGCAACGAATCCTTGCTCTTTTCCAGCTGCTTTTGATAAAAACGTCGTTAAAGCTGGACGAAGTAAATCAAATGCTAAGAAAATGAAGCAAGTAACGAGAAGTACAATCCAATAATTAAAGACTACAGTTGAGACGAATGCTAATACTGCACCTACAATTAAACATATTTGGATTAATACTTTCTCACCGAACATGTCTACCAATTTGCCAAACATAAATACTTGCACAACTACCCCAAAGATTGAACTGATTGTAATAATTGCTGCAATATCTTTCGGCGAGAAACCAAATTTATGATCAGAAAATAAGCTAAACACTGTTTCATACGCTGATAATCCGAATGCGAGTACAAATACGATAATAAATGCAATTGCATACATTGGATGTAATGATTTCTTTAAATCACCAATAAAACTTGATTCTTTCGTATTAGAAGAAATCTCTGCAAGTTCTTCTTTCGTTAACGGTTCTTTTAAAATAAAGATTGAAATCACACATGCTATAAAGGCAATTGCTGCTGCAACGAAAAACGGCACACGTATGCCGTATTCTGCAATAAATCCGCCGATTCCAGGCCCTATAATGAATCCAGTACTAATAGCCGCAGATAAGTATCCCATCGCCTTTGGACGTTCCTGAATAGATGTAATATCCGCAACATATGCCGTAACACCAGGCATAATAAAAGCAGCACTAATTCCGCCTAATACCCTTGCTACATAAAGCATCCACACATCTTTTCCTAATCCAAAAAGAAGCTCTGAAACACCAAAAATAAATAATCCAATGATTATCATTTTCTTCCTACCGTAAAGATCAACCCACCGGCCTGTAATAGGTGAAGTAATGAGCTGTGCCATTGCAAACACTGCAACGAGATATCCCATCGTCTTCCCTGTTAAATGCATATCATTCATAAAGGACGGCATAACCGGAATGATTAATCCAATCCCTAGAAAAGCGATAAATATATTACTCAAAAGAATGACCAATACCATCTTTTGTTCTTTTATCGGTTTCTTCACTTTTTAACACCTCTTCCCGTAAGTTCCTCTCAAAAAATAATACCCAAGAAGCTTTTTCTTTATCCTGCTCTTTGCGGGCTAGTAATGAGTGAAGATTCCTCCACTCATTAGAATTTCACTCTATCCTTCCACACATACATAAGCATTAGGTGAATGACTATCATTCAGTTTTCCTCAAAAATGAACCTACCTTTTCAGACAGGCTCATCTTACTACTTCTTTATATGTAGTGCATGTGTTAAAAAATCTAGTACTTCTGCCTTTTGCAAATCCACTTGCTCATCATCTTTATGATCATATAAATAAACTTGTTCCGCTGCTGATTCAACAAGAGCGATAAATAGCTTCGCTGTTCGTTCTGCGTGAACCGAATCACGAATTTCACCAGCTTCTTTCGCCTCACTTAAAAATTCGCTTAACCACATATAAAGAGGCTCATACACAGCTTCCCACTCTTTTATATGTTCTGTAGATGCAAGACCCGCATACATTAAAGCTTGTATTTCACGGTATTCCTCTATAAAGTGAAACACCGCATCGATTACTTGTGCCACTTTATTTGAAAAAGGTACATCTTTTTGTACTTTCTCTTTCACTGCAAGTATCATCTTTTCAACCATCACTTCTGCTATTGCAGGCATAACAGATAGCTTAGAAGGAAAATATAAATAGAAAGTTCCTTGCGCAATGCCAGCTAATTTCACGATATCAGAAATCTTCGTTTTTTCGACGCCCTTTTCCTGAAACACTTCAATAGCTGCATAGACAATTTTCTCTTTTTTATTCATCATCTAAACCCTTTCACACGCATATTGAATGACTGTCACTCATTTTATAAGATAATCGATTGTACTGTCAATGATAGTGAACTCTAAGAGGAAATCATTTTTTTATAATAAAATCTCCTAATAAACAATTAGGAGATAAAAATACAATATATCTTTAAGAAAGTGCCTTTAATCCTGTCACTCCACATACAATAAGAAACACACTAATGATACGCGCTTTACTTTTCGACTCACCAAACAAGAACATGTTTAACAAAACTGCACCTGCTGTTCCGATACCAATCCAAACCGCATACGCGACACTTACTTGTAAAAATAAGAAGGAAGTATACAAAAATGCGAAGGATGTAGCAAACCCGCCTATATAAATCGCACCATTGGCCAATGTCTTATCTTTACTATACATTTTAAGTCCTATCACACCGACTATTTCACTAATTGCAGCACAAAATACGAAAAACCAACCCATTTTTAAGCAGCTCCTTCCACAGTTTCTTCTTTATTATCAGCTAGCTTTAAACCGATAACGCCGGCTACTACCATAAGAATGAAGAATAGTTTGCCTGCGCTGAAACTTCCACCGAAAAGAAATACATCCATTAAGAAAGTACCTACCGTACCAGCTCCGGCGAAAACAGCATATACAGTCCCTGTTGCAAGATGTTCACACGCTTTAGAAAGGAAGTGAAAATCAATAGCAATAACTCCTAAAATAATAATCCAATGCCACCAAGTATTAGCCGTATTAAAACCAAACACCCAAAAAATTTCAAAGATACATGTTAATATGACATATAACCAAGCTCTATTTTTCATACCTCTCACCTCTTATGACTGACTATCAGTCATTTTTGTTTTAAAAAAATATACTCTTTCATCAATACTATATAAAAACAACTATCATCCTCATTTACCATTGTATTTGTTCCATTTCTAAGCTAACTGCATCCTGTCACATAAAAATGACTGAATGTCATTCATATATATTGTACATGAACATTTTAAAAACTGTCAATGCCGAAAGTTTATTTAAAATTTCTTTCATCTGATTTGTATATTTCTTAATAATCTGTCAATACTGCTAGTAACATAATATTTTCTCCACTCCCCCTTGGAGAGATCCCTTGAATGGAGCAGTTAGCTTTTGCTAGCTGCTCTTTTTTATTTATCCGCACACCATGATGAAATACTCATAGATCAAATCCATTTTTCATCACATAACAACCATCTATTTATTTTCCAATGAGCTTTTGTATGCACGAATTTTATTCTCAAGCATCTTCTCTGTAACTTCTAAGTTTTCTCTTTGAATCTGAATAGATTTCCTATGATCTTCTAGGAGCTGTAAACGAGCTTCTGTTGTATGCTCCCCTTCTGTATATAATCTAGCGTATTCTCTTATTTTCGCTATTGGCATTTGCGTTTGTTTTAATTTCATTACAAATTGCAACCACTTTATATGTGACTCTTCGTAAAGTCGATTTCCATTTGTATCACGATTTGCAATTAATATATTTTCCTTTTCATAATAACGTAGTGTATGTGTGCTCACGCCTAATAATTTTGCTACCTCGCTAATTGTGTACATACTAAAACTCCCTTCACATGCTTACCCTCATATATTTTATAACCGTATCAAATTTATAAAAAACGTTTGACTTAGAGTATACTCTAACAAATACAATCTAACCATAAATTAATTTGAATTTAGGGGGATTTTATATGAAATACACTGTTATTACTGGCGCAAGTTCCGGAATTGGTTATGAAGCAGCTTTAGCATTTGCATCTCGCGGAAAAAATTTAGTACTTGTAGCTCGAAGACAAGAAGAATTAAACGAATTAAAATTGAAAATTAACGAAATGCATCCAGAATTGGATGTTGTCATTCGAAGAACTGATTTATCTGTTACTGAAGATGTTTATAAACTTTATGAAAGCCTACAATCTTTTCAAATTGAAACGTGGATTAACAACGCAGGTTTTGGTAATTTCGCCTCAATTGCTGAACAAAATTTAAATAAAATCGAAACGATGTTACATGTAAATATAGAAGCACTAACAATACTCTCTTCTCTTTTCGTTCGAGATTATTCAATGGTTGATGGAACACAGCTTATTAACGTTTCATCGGGCGGCGGATACACAATTGTTGCTGATGCTGTTACGTATTGCGCTACGAAATTCTATGTAAGTGCATTTACAGAAGGGCTGTCTCACGAACTGAAAGAACAAGGCGCAAAACTGCAAGCAAAAGTTTTAGCTCCTGCTGCAACTGAAACAGAATTTGCGAAGCGTTCATTTGATATTGATGAATTCCAATATGATAATGTTGTACCAAAATTCCACACTGCAAAACAAATGGCACAATTTATGCTCGACCTTTATGATAGTGATAAAGTTGTAGGAATTGTCGACGGTTTAACGTATAACTATGAACTTAAAGATCCACTTTATAATTTTGCCGTGAGACAAAAGAATTCAAATTCTTAATAACCTGTCCATTTCTTATGGAAATATATGTTCCCACTATATATGTAAATAATAGTGGGAACTTTTTCTCTATAAAATTTTCATCCAACATACCGAACCATCGCCACTTCATCACAATAATCCACCTTTGGACAATGTCTACAATCAATCCATACTTTCTCTGGCAACGCTTCTTTATTTATAAAATCAAATCCACACTTTTGAAAAAATACTGTTTCATATGTTAAGGAAATTACTCTTCTTACATTTATTTTCGTAGCTTCCTCCATTACATGATTTACAAGCATACGCCCTATCCCTTTCCCTGCATATGTATGCGAAACTACTAACGATCGTATTTCTGCAAGATCTTCTCCTAATACATGCAATCCAGCAACTCCAACAATTCTCTCATCTTCTTTCATAACATATAAACATTGCAAATATTGATAAAGAGACAAAAGAGAACGTGGTAAAACAACTCCCTCTTTTGCATAAACCTCAATAAGACTATAAATTTCTTTCACATCACTCGTCACTGCATTACAGATTTTCATATTACATCCCCTTGCCCCTCAATATTAATATTTATAACTTAAAATGAATTTTAATTCATAATTTTATATAATAATACATCTCTCTTTTCTCCTCGTCAATCAATTTATACAAACAAAAACCAAGCAATCTAATCGATGCTCGGTTCCTCATTTCGTATCGGCAATACCGTCGAATATTTAATTTCACGAAGTGCTAAACTTGTCTGTATCCTTGTAATACCAAGCTTATTCAACTTTCTAATAAACTGCTCTAGTTCTTTACGATCACGATTTGCAACCTTTAATAAATAATCGTACTCTCCTGTTAAACAGTGACATTCTAACACTTCCGGCATCGATTCTAATTCTTTCTCCAACACTTCCAACTTGTCAAATTGATGAATATTCGTACTCATAAAAATAAAACATAATAAATCAAACCCAAGCTTTTCTTGATTTAAAATCGCAACTTGCTTATCGATGAAACCTTCCCCATCCAATCTTTTTATTCTTGCATGCATCGCAGCCGGTGATAAATTAACGCGACGTGCCAGCTCTGCATTACTTACTTGTGACTCCTTCTGCAATATATCTAAAATTTGTACATCCAAATCATCCAACACTTTAATAACAGACGACTCCATTACAATTCCCCCTTTTTTCTTACCGATGATTATTCGAAAAAACACCTTATACCTTACAAAAAACTGAATATCATTCCGTAAATATCATTCGCAACTAAATATTTTATCGAGTTTTCACCATTATACAAAAGAATATATTACATAATAAAGAAAAATGCTAAAATTATTTACAATTCGTATTGATTACAAAAAAGGGGATTTTAGCATGCCTTATTTTTACGTCTTTTTACTATTACTAACGAGCTTATTATGGGGAGGAAATTTTGTCGTTGGAAAATCACTCGTCGATCATGCATCGCCGATGACATTGACAAATTTAAGATGGATGATTGCGATTGTTTGTTTATTACCGATGGTATGGTTTAAAGAAAAGAAAATCCTTCCACCACGTACCGCAATACTTCCTTTAATATTGATGGGAATTTCAGGGGTCGCTCTTTTTAACATCTTTCAATTTTTAGCATTAGAAAAAACATCCGCTACGAATGTAGGTCTTATCTCTACATTGAATGCAATTTCAATCGCATTATTTTCAGTATTATTTCTAAAAGAAAAAGTAAATACACTTCAAATCCTATCCATGATTCTTTCATTCTTCGGGGTTATCCTCGTCCTATTAAAAGGTGATTTCTCGCTTTTATTTTCACTACATTTTAATAGCGGCGATTTATGGATGATTGCAGCAGTTTGTATTTGGGGAATCTATTCTGTTTGTAGTAAATGGGCAACAAAAACAACTTCACCACTTATGGCAACGTTGTACTCTGGTATTTTCGGCGTTATTTTATTACTACCGTTTAACATAGGTAGCTTCACTGTTTCAAATATAAATACTTCTTTCATCACATCACTTTTATATACTGGGCTTATTTCGACAGTTCTTTGTATGGTATTTTGGAATATTGGCGTACAAAAATTAGGCGCAACTACATCAGGTATTTTTCTAAACTTCAATCCAATTTTCACAGCCATTTTAGCATTCATATTCCTCGGAGAAGAATTAACGTGGATACAAATTTTAGGGACAATTGTCGTTGTAACAGGATGTTATTTATTTTCTCATTTTAAAACTGTTGCCGTTCAGCCTGTTAGACCTTTAATGCGAAAACATTCTTAATGAAAAAACATCGTCATCTGGGTTGGCGATGTTTTTATTTTCTCTTCATTTCTTTTATATACTGCTTTTCCTCTTCTGGCGATAAACGTTCCGTCGCCTTGCCAGTATCTCCACCTTGAAGGCTCCATAAAAAGTTATGCTCCTCAACAGTTTGAGAAAAATCTCCTTTTTCCCATCTATTTATAATAGAAAATAACTTCATTTTATATTGAAAACCTGTACTATTTTCAATATCTCTTTTTACATTAGAAATTTCCTTTTTTGTCATCTCTACAAATCCCCATTTTTCAGAGGATTTTACCTTTTGGTGCACCATTTTATGCATAGTAGAAATAATTTCACCTTCACTAATTTGCGGGGCTTCTTCTGCAGCTTTTTTCTCTTTTTCGTTTGCCGCTCGCTCGGTTTGAATATTTGTATTTTCTTTTTCCACATATGCAAGCAATTTCTTTCCGCCAACTATAGAAGAGATGATTACCATAATGGTAATACATATACCTACAATCCATTTAAAAAGCATTAGCTCTTCATCGCTTCCCTAACAATATGACTATCTACATACTGCTTAAACTTCACGATTTTTCCATTTTCAAGCTGCCATACATGAACAAATTCTGCTTCAAATGATTTTCCTGTTTCTTTATAAACTCCAGAATACATACCTTCAGCAACAATTACATCTTTTCCGTTTACTTCATGATATGTATTTACACTTGCTTTATAATCATCCCAGTCTGATCCTAAACGGCTAAATACATTTTCCATTATAGCTTCTACGCCTTTATATGTTCCGCCGTACGGGAAACCTTCTGCCTCTGTCCATTCCACTTTTTCAGAGAAGGCTTCTGCTAAATGCTTTGCATTCGAAGACGCTGATCCTTCATACGTGCTTTGAATAATTTCTAAATTTGATTTAGGCATATTACTTCCTCCCGTTTATTTATTTTTACACAAGATGTAACCTATACAGTTACATCTTGTGTAAAAAAATATTTAAATTGTTTTACTCTTAATCTATTTGTTGTAATCATTATAGTTACAATACTTCTTCAAGTCAACATTTATAAATAAAATTTACTTCGTTTTCATTACTTTCTCTTTTAAGAAACGATCTACATATCCTTCTGCTTTTACTACGAATAAATACGCACCCATTGATAATAATGCAAGATCTAATTCATATCCTGGATTCTTTCCATCTCCTAATAAACCTGCTGCTCCATTTACCTTTACGATAGCTCCAGCTAAAATAAGAGCGAATAACAATCCTACATATCGTACACCTAAACCGATAATTAATAATATACCACCAACTAATTCTACAGTTGCTACGCCGTATGCAAGGCCACCTGGTAAACCGATGCTTGTAAACCATCCTGCTACATTATCGATACCTGATTGAAACTTTGCTAAACCGTGTGCAAAGAACGTAACTCCTAACACGATACGAATAATTAAATTCCCAATATATTGATTCATTTTGAACTCTCCTTTTTGTTTTGTTATGGTGAACTTTTATTTACAAGTCAAAACAATACGGTATTTTATTTCATTCGTCAAATACTTTTTTAAAGAAAACAAAAAACATTATCCGTTTTACGGATAATGTTTTCCTACAAAATAGCGCTAATTCAAGCTTTTATTCTATCGCATAGAAAAAGTTGAAACATTTTTCCAGCGCCAATATAAGGCAGTAAAGAAACGTCCTCTTCCACAACTATTCCAACAACATTCACTTTCTCATCTACAGGTAAATCATGTGTAGCAACTTGCATCTCCCCTGCATATCTACCGTACAATTCATTATCAATTGTAATGTTGCCTTTCTTTCTTACAATTGTATGCATCGGCTGTAAAACCACTCTATTTCCTTCCCTTGATTCTACAGATCGAATAACATCACGAGCCGGATCTAGTCTATTTGTATGCACTTGCTCCACCACTTTTAATACTTCTTTATCAGTTATAAATGATTTGTAACGCAATGGAATAATCCCTCTACTCGCACTAGCTACTTCTTGCATACTTTCCAAACTTGCGCTTATATCTCCAATCAATACTTTATCAACACCACAATCTTGAACAAGTTCTAAGTACGCTTCAAGCGGGCGCATATTGCGATGTTTTTCTAACGTTGGTAACCCTTCATATAACGGACCACGTTTTTCCGCATCTCCTGGAATAAATGCCATCGTTTTTATTCCGCACTCCTGTAAATATTGATTTTGTTTTTGTAAGAAGGACTTTGCTAGTCCCGTCTCTGGACGTGGATAAAAATTATGCCACGCTTCTACATTCTCTACTCTTATATGTTCTGCAAGTAATTCTTTCCAAAATGGCTTTGTAATCGTACTCGCATTTAAAGCTACTTTCATCTTATGAGATACGCTTGCAATTTCTTTTGGCGCAATGCCGTAATCCATTCTTAAACCGGTAATGCCCCAGTCCAATAGTTCTTCCACATTTTCATATGTTAGCCCTAAATGATGTAACGATTTTGGAGAAACATCAACCATTAACTCCATTTCATGTGCAAGAGCTTGTTTCCCTAATATTTGAATTAACTCTTTATACGTATTTGGATCATCTTCTGGAATGTGCAGTGATGTAAAAATAGATGTAAACCCATTTTCCTTCGCTACTTTTAGCCACTCTTCTTGTTTCTCTACTCGTTCTTTTGAAAGATAAATGGAAACTCCGATCATATAAATCTCCCTTTCTATTAATAGAAAAAGAGAAAGGAATCCCTTTCTCTATATGTTTTCTGCCATTTCTTCTTTAAATCCGAAGAAATACGTAAAGATAAATCCGAAAGCATATGCAATTACTAAACCTAAGAAATAGAGTAAATATTTATTGTCAGCAATTAACGGAATTAAAGATAGCCCTGATACGCCAATTCCAAGAGAAGCTGTTTGCATAACTGCTTGGAATGCACCACCGACAGCCGCTCCTAAACAAGCAGTAATAAACGGTTTCCCAAGTGGTAATGTCACCCCGTATAATAACGGCTCACCAATTCCTAAAAAGCCAACTGGCAATCCACCTTTAATTACATTTCGAAGTCGTTTGTTTTTTGTTTTCACATAAATCGCAATTGCTGCGCCCACTTGGCCAGCACCAGCCATTGCGAGCACTGGTAATAAAGGTGTTACGTGTGTTTGATTAATAAATTCCATATGAATTGGTGTTAAACCGTGATGCAATCCGACCATAACGAGAGGTAAAAATGTTCCCGCAAGTACTGCGCCAGCAAATGCTCCGCCAATATTTAAAATAGCATTAATTCCGCTCGTAATACCATCTGATAAGAAACCTGCTAATGGCTGAATGGCTAACATCGTTACGATACTTACAACTAATACAGTAATGAGTGGTGTCACGATAATATCAACTGCGTTTGGCACTGCTTTTCGAACTTGTCTTTCCACTACAACCATAAGCCATGCTGCAAAAATAACTGCAAACAATCCGCCCCGTCCGGGCACTAATGCTTCACCAAACAATTTTACGTTTGCCATCGCCGGGTTGAAAATTAAAATACCAGCAATTGCCCCAAGAACCGGTGTCCCGCCAAATTCTTTCGCTGTATTCCAGCCGACTAAAATTCCTAAGAATGTAAAGATACCGCCGCCAATGAGTAGTAACATTTGTAACCACGTTGCATTTGGATCAGCACCAGCATTTTTCGCAAAGTTAGCAACCCCGTTTATAATTCCTGACGCAACAAGCCCCGGAATTAATGGGATGAAAATACTTCCTATTTTTCGTAAAAAGTTTTTCACCGGTGTATTATTTTTCTTCTTAATCTCTGATTTCATCTCTTGCCCAATATCTTCAAGGTGATGATCTGCTACCTCACCAATTCGTAGTCCTGTCAAACCTTCCATTTCAGCTGCTACTTTATTTACTGTTCCTGGACCAACGACAACTTGAAGCGTCTCATCTTCTATAACACCCATAACGCCTTCAACTTTTTTCAAAAGGTCCATATTTACTTTACTTTCATCATGAAGCGTTAAACGTAGTCTCGTCATACAATGAGCAATACTACGAATATTTTTTATTCCACCAAGTTGCTCCGAAATTTCCTTGGCCATTCTCTCTTCTTTCTTCATAATAGAATCCCCCTCCCTATTACTTTATAGTGCTTTCTTCACAAACCCTTTTGCGTATTTTAGTTTCTCCAGTGCTTCCCCATACTCACACTGCAACAACACCATAACAATGGCAGCTTTTACGTTACGTTCTGCCTTTTCATAATACTCTGCCGCTACTTCATAACTAGCGCCTGTTGCTTCCACAATAATTCGTTTTGACCGTTCTACTAACTTTTCATTTGTGGATTGAACATCTACCATTAAGTTTTTATATACTTTTCCTACACCAATCATCGAAGCTGTTGAAATCATATTCAGCACTAATTTTTGTGCTGTACCAGCTTTTAAACGCGTTGATCCTGTTAATATTTCTGCACCTGTTTCTACTTCCACATTTAAATTTGCATATTTACTTATTTCAGCATTTTTATTACAAGAAATACTCGCTGTACTCGCTCCTACGCTCTGTGCGTATTTCAAGCCGCCAATTACGTAAGGAGTTCTGCCACTGGCAGCAATTCCAATCACTGTATCTTTCTCATTTAATCCAATACTTTTTAAATCTTCTTCTGCTAACTCTTCGCGATCTTCGGCACCTTCCACCGCCTTAGTAAACGCTTTCAATCCACCTGCTATAAATCCTTGCACCATTTTATCATCCGTGCCAAATGTCGGCGGACATTCCACTGCATCTAGGATACCTAAACGACCACTCGTACCAGCACCAATGTAAATTAAGCGTCCCTCTTCTTCAAAAGATTTAATAACAGTCTGTACAACCTTTTCAATTTGTTCTATCTCTTTTTCAACTGCTAACGCAACAGTTCGATCTTCTTCATTCATACTTTGCAATACTTCTTTTATGCTCATTTCATCCAGATTCATTGTTTTCTCATTACGATGTTCTGTCGATAAATTTTCTAACATATTTCCACCCTCTTTGAAATTATATTTCACACTTTTATTATAACTTTAAGAAACTAAAAATCAATAACCCTTCCTTATTTTATGAAATAAAATTTCACAACATGACATATTTGTGTCAAAGATAATAAAAAAGATGAGTCTCCTCATCTTTTCTTCTACTTTAACTTCCGTAACCGCAACGCTTCTTCTCGCGTCTCCATAAATTGATCCAATACTTTATTACCAATTCGATTGAAAGTAATAACATATAAAGCATCGATCATATTCAATTGTGTCATTCTCGAAGCAATACTCGCAATACGATGATCTTGTTCTACATCTGGCATACAAAGGCGAATATCCGCTTCTTTATATAGGGGTGATGATTGATCTAATTTCGTAATTCCAATAACAGTTGCACCTTGTCTCTTTGCATACTGCGCCATTTCAAGCACATCTTTCGTTCGACCAGATGTTGAAATCGCAACAAATATATCACCTTCTTTTAAATTCGTCACAAGTGGCAACATCATATGAAAATCAGATAGCATCATCGCTGTAAATCCAAGCCGCGTAAATTTATAAGCCCCGTCCATTGCTGGCGTAGCTGATCCACCTACTCCGTAAAATATAATTTTGCCCGCATTGACAATACGATCCGCTGCTTTCTCAAGTTCCCTCTTATCTATTGCAGTAACACTCGCCTCAATTGCAGCTTTATTCACATAAGTAACTTTATTAAATAAATCATACGGTCCATCTTCTGTATTCATCACTGAAAAATCGTTAATATTATAATCAGCAATCGTTAATTCACGAACGAGTGCTATCTTAAATGCTTTAAAACTTCCGATTCCAATCGATTTACAAAAGCGAACGACACTCGCTTCACTTGCTCCTGCATTCGTTGACACTTCTTTCGTCGTTAAATTCGGTACAATCTCTGCATTCTCCATTATGTACATGGCAACCTTCTTCTCAGCTGGTGAAAATTGATCCATATTACTTTCAATTTTAAATAGTAATGTTGAAGCTTTCACTATTTAACCTCCACTTCTTACGGTTGCGTTCACTTATTTTCTCTTGCTTCAAGAAGGTAATAACCATCATCGCCAGGAGGATGAAACACATTTACAATGCGATTCCCTTTTTGATAAACAGTTCTTTCCCCCTCTGTCCACTTCTTTTCCCAACCGTTCATCCAAATCGCAACATCAGGTAAAAAAGCAGTATATTTCAGCTTCTGACCGTACTCACCATCTGCTTCTTCCGAAAAAATAGAAACCGGAAAATCTTTCACTTTTGATTCTTTCCATGCAGTAAATGGTATACATACTGCAATAAGTACGATTACACCGATAACCTTCTCCTTCGTAATCTTCACACTTCCCTCTCCTTGTCATATCACATACATAGATTTTACCATAATTACAAACCCTTCATGCTATATGATCATTGCTTTTGGGAATAAAAAAAGAGCTTACCTACATCAGATAAGCCCTTCCTGTCTATACAAAATATTTCTTCAAAAGTGGCGGTGTAATAATCGTCGTCAATATAACAACAATAACAATCGCTGTGAAATTTTCTTTCGCTAATAAATTCGCCGTAAGTCCATTTGCTGCGATGATAAGCGCTACTTCACCACGTGATACCATCCCCGCACCAATACTGATAGAAGATTGGCGATTAAATCCTGTCAGTCTTGCGCCTAAGCCGGATCCGATTAACTTTGTGAAAATCGCAACGAGAGTCATAATAATAATGAACCAAAGCTGACTTCCAATGCCTTGAAATGTAATTTCCATTCCGATACTTACGAAGAATACTGGAACAAATATTGCATAAGCAATCGGTTCAATTTTATGTTCCACTTCATGCTTATACTCTGTTTGAGAAATAGCAATTCCTGCTGCAAATGCTCCAATAATGCCTGCAATTCCCATCATTTCACTGTAATAAGAAAAAGAGAAACAAATAATAAGAGCCGCGCTAATTAACGCTTCTGTTACACGAAGCGGGACAAGCATTTTCATAATCCAAGGAACGACTTTCCAAGCAATAAAAACAATACTTACAAAGAAAATAATTTTCTTTACAATGACAAGTGTTATATTCACATCTTGTGTTCCTAAAAAACTCATTACAAATGCTAATAAAATAACGACAATGACATCATCAAATACGGCAGCACCTAAAATTGTTGTACTTTCTCTCGTATTCATTTTTCCTAGATCACGTAGCGTCTGCACCGTAATACTAACCGATGTTGCGCAAAGTAATAACCCTAAAAAAATGGCATGGGATTGTATTAATCCAAACAGCAATCCTGTTACATAACCACCGATGAAAGGAAAAATAATTCCACCGGCCGCTACTGCAAACGACGATTTCAAATTCCGATTTAACTCTTCTAAATCTGTTTCAAGTCCCGCCATAAACATAAGTAACAAAACACCAATCTCACTCAATTCATCAATCAGTTCAGAACTATTAATAATACCAAGTACAGCCGGACCGATAATAATACCGACAATTAACTTACCAAGTACAGAAGGCTGACCAAGTCTTACACTAATGTCACCAGCTAATTTCGTACAAAGTAAAATGACGACAAGTTCAAAATAAAATAACATAGCATCTGCTCCTACTTTAACTTTAATCAGTGGGTCGTTAACCCCCGTCCATTTCTGCAAGTAGTTTCCCCTATTGATCCGCATTTTATTTGTCATATTTTTATTTGACAAAATATTCTGAATTATATTAAGATTAATCCAGCAATTTTAAAAAACTACATACCATAACTGCACCTCCACTTCCTTACTTACTCTTTTTTAATGGGCTCATACTATAGTCGCAGTTATGGAAATGAAAAAACGGGGGGAGAGTCCAAAGTGAAGTCATTATTACGAAAAAAAGCGCTTAGTACTGAATCACCAAAGCAGCTAGCTAGAACATTAACTGCACTCGATTTAACATTTTTAGGAATCGGCGCCGTAATTGGGACAGGGATCTTTGTATTAACAGGTATTGTTGCAGCAAAACATTCTGGTCCTGGTATTATGCTATCATTCCTTATTGCTGCATTTACTTGTGCTTGTGTAGCCTTTTGTTACGCTGAATTTGCTTCTTCTATTCCTGTCTCAGGAAGTGTGTATACTTACGCATACATGACAGTCGGAGAAGTCGTCGCCTTCATCGTCGGATGGTGTTTAATGCTCGAATATTTACTTGCCGTTGCAGCAGTAGCTGTCGGTTGGTCTGGTTATTTGCAATCATTACTACAAGGGTTCAATATACACCTGCCCGCCATAATCGCCTCGGCCCCCGGCGTAGGAAAAGGTGGTCTCATCGATTTACCTGCTGTCTGTATTTTACTTCTTATTACGGGCCTTTTAAGTTTTGGTATACGCGAAAGCGCACGCATTAATAATATTATGGTTCTTATTAAGTTAGCCGTTATTATCGCCTTTATCGTAGCAGGTGCAAAATATGTAAAACCTGAAAACTGGACACCGTTCATCCCATTCGGATACGACGGTATTATTACTGGGGCTGCCACTGTGTTCTTCGCCTTCTTAGGATTTGATGCAATCGCAACAGCTGCAGAAGAAACGAAAAAACCGCAGCGTGACTTACCAATTGGTATTATCGGTTCTCTTCTTATTTGTACTGTTTTATATATGATCGTATCTTTCGTTTTAACAGGTATGGTTCCTTATACGCAATTAGACGTTTCTGATCCAGTTGCATTTGCATTGCATTTCGTTGGTGAGGATACAATTGCAGGACTACTCGCTGTTGGAGCGATGACTGGAATGACAACCGTTCTCTTAGTCGTTATGTATGGACAAGTTCGCGTTTCGTATGCGATGAGCCGTGACGGTTTACTTCCAAAAGCGTTAGCACGTGTAAATAAAAAAGTAAAAATCCCTTTATTAAATACGTGGATTACTGGCGTTGTTGCTGCTTTATTAGCAGGCCTTTTAGACTTACATTTGCTAGCGAATTTAGTAAACATCGGTACGTTAACAGCCTTTACATTCGTTTGCTGCGCAGTACTTATTTTACGAAAAACACACCCTGATTTAAAACGTGGATTCCGTACACCTTTCGTACCTGTATTACCAGTTGTCGCGATTCTTTGCTGCTTATATTTAATGATCAATTTGTCTAAAACAACATGGATTAGCTTTGCAGTTTGGCTTATAGTCGGCTTATGCTTCTATTTCTTCTACTCTAGGAAACATAGTCATTTAGCTATTGAAAAAACGAATGATGAAAAGAAAAAAGCATAACAAAATAGCTCGCCGTTTTAGCGGCGAGCTATCTTTCTGTACTATTATATTTTTTCGTCAACGATTGTAAAATGAAAAATATGCCGATGCAAGCTGTAAACCATGCCCAATTTCCTATTGGCGTTGCGTATTTCACAATTCCAATACCTACAAGCAATAGGAAAATAATCACCTGATATATGAGCTTCCACTTTTGCATATATTCCCTCCTTTACTTCGTTCCCTTCTTTTTATTCTTCCAGGCATTTAAACTATCAAAGAAGAAATTAATAAATAACGTGCCTAAACCCGCTAATAAAAACGTCATTAAAAATAAAACCCATATACTTTTTTCTTTTAAGAAATAATATCCTACAAGGAGCACAACCGCGATCCATACATATTCAAGAATTCTTTTTAGCTTTTTCTGTTCCAAATTATTCGCTCCTTCATTCTATGCTATTTTTAGTATAACAAAAAAGAAGCCTATCATGATAAGCTTCTTTTCTTCTCTCTTACTTGTTTATGCTTTTTTCAACGAGTGAAATTGCATATTCCATCGTACGATTCATTGTTTCTACCTGTGTATCTTTTACTTTTACATCTTTCACTACAGCTTCGGCCACTGTAATTTTTTGACTCAGTGCTTTCACTGAACCGTCCGTTACATTTGCATCTTGCGCTTTTTTCACTACTACTTTTGCAGATTCAATATTGATTTGTAATTTTTCTTTCGGTGTTTTCGGTTGTTCTACTACTTTAGATTGTACAAATGTTACATTAGCTGTTTTTAATTCGTTATATGTTTGAACGATTTGCTCTCCCGTGCTCCCTACATTTTCAAACACTTGTTTTGCATTATTATAGCTTTTCTCTAGTTCTTGAAATGCTTCCTTTGAATATTGACCTGGCTTATCACCAAACTCATACGTACCAGCTAACACTTCTTTCCCTTTTCCAAGCTCTTCATATAACGCGTTCACTTGCTCTAATTTCGTACGGTTAGAAAACTCATTGTACGCTGCTAATACTTCTGAAGAACTTAACGCTTTACTATATAATTTCGCAAGCGCGATTTGTCCATTTAACGGAATGCCACCATTTCCATTGCTATCAGGATCCGCTCCAAGTGCAAATGGTACATTTGGATGATACACTTTCCCTGTAGCTGGTTGGCTATTTACTTTTTTACCATCGACATAAATAGCTACTTCACTTCCGTTATACGTTCCTGTTAAATGATACGTTTTGTTCGCTTCTAATTGAACTCCAACACGTTTATAGCTGCCACCAATGTGAGCCCATAATTCAACATATCCACTTCCTGTAGACTCAAATCCAATTCCGCCGCTCTCTGTATTTTGCAAAATACCTTGGCCACGGATTTGATTCATTGAAAATACCGTTTCTAACGTAAATGTATTTGCTACTTTCTCTTTTTGTGCTGCTGAAAATGGAAGGTATCCAAATGTATTAGATTGTCCGTTTAACTTCATAACATTCTTTTTCAATGCTTTATCATATTCAATAGTCACATTGCCCTTCACATCACCTTTTGTACCAAATGGTGAATTGTCTTTAAATGTACCATCTGCAAAATTCACATCGAAAACATCAGCCTTTGGCACTTTTACATTCGGATCAATATCATCTTTTTTCGTAGTAATTTCTGCCGTTAAAGGCTGCTCACTTTCATTACCAAACGAATCAATTGCAACAACTTCAAGTGTATATGTTTTCCCGCCATCTAACCCTGCCAGTGTAAACGTAAGATCTTTCGGCACTGGATCACGATAAAACTCTGAGAATGCTAACAATTTATTTTTCATTTCACCCGTTTGCTTATCTCTAGCCTGCACACGGTAAGAGTGAACAAGGAGGTTGTCCAATGCTTGTGGGAATGTTACTGTTGCCGCATTTTCTGTTACATTTGATACAGCAAGCTTTGCATCCTTAGCAAAGTAAGGCTTTTCTTTATCACGATCTTCTACATGTGTAAATGTTTCTTTCTTTGCTGGTAATTTAATTTTCCAAGGCTCGCCTGTCCAAGAATTCGTATGGAAATCACGACGATTAATCGTTACTTCTTTATCATCTACTTCTACTAATAAACCTTGGCTTAACGTACTAGCTCCTGGCGGGATATTCCCTTGTACTTTACCACCTTCAACTTCCATATAACTTACTGAAGATGTACCAACTGATGTAAAGTCTTTTTGATGTATCGATCTCGGATCATCTAATGGATAATGTGAATGACCTGAAAACGTAATAACTTGTGGGTATTCTTTTAATACTGCATTAATTTTTGCGCTATCTTGTGTTCCCCATTCATGACTACCGTATACTGTCTCTTTAATGTGTTGATGTAAAAATACAAAAATCGGTTTTTCTGGATCATCTTTTTGCGCTTTTGCCATTTCTTCTTTTAACCAATTAATTTGCTTGTCCGAATAATAGCCATGAGTTGTTCCATTCTCTGGAGACATAACAAGGAAGTGATAACCTTTTACCACTTTATGATAATAAATTGATTCCATACCTGTTTTTTCTAAGAAACGCTTCTGTGCGCCCTCTACAGATAAACCGTTCCAATAATCATGGTTACCAAGAGAATTCATTCTCACGGCATCTTTATTTGCATTTTCATTATACACTTGCATGAAACGATCATATTGCTGCACTGATCCTGTATCTGTGAAATCACCTACAATAACAAATGCATCTTGCTTTGGTGCTAGTGTATTAAACTGTTCAATCGCTCTTTTCCAGCGAAACGTATCATCTGTTCCACTGTTTTTAATATGCACATCACTTACAACTGGAAAAACTATCTTCTTCTCACTTGATGCCTTTTCTTGCTTTTTCTCTTCCGCCTTGACTGATGTACTCCATGGAAATGATACGAATGCTAATACAAAAAACATTAATAATCCAATAAGGCCTTTTACTTTTCTTAAAGCATTTCTGTCCACGTGAATCCTCCTCATAATAATTGATTCATTACAAGGGCTATTTTATCTAATACATGTTAATGTCGTTTAAATAACAAATGAACTTTATTAGATTTTTGTAAATATACAGTTAATTAGAAATTAAGTTCAACATTACTCGTACTATTGTATACAACCACCTTTTGTCTAAAAGAGTCTGATCATTCTTTTCCTATGACTATTCACATATAATCTTTTCTATAACACTAATGATAAGTTAAGGTTTAAGCCTATTAGACAATCTTAATTTTTAATATTTCCTTCTTTTTTTAACACATCGGCCATGCTTTTACATTTAATAGTAATAAAAGACAACTTAAAAGGAGGGGTTGTATTGAAGAATAAAAAAAATATCGGCTGTTTCGCTCCTTTATCTATTATTTGTCCAGACCCTTGTCCACCGCCCCCTCCTCCAAATCCAAATTGCGAGCGAGTAACAAATGAATTTGCAGGGAATTTCCTCATAACTAATAACACCATCTCCTCTGCCAAAGATGCATCACAATTAATGATACTATGGCAAAGTGATGGGATACTACTTATATCAGGTACTGTCTCGGTTTACAATAGTACTAGCAGCAACGAAGCAATTACAATTCAAATCGTTGGAACAGTAACCAATATTTTCACTGTGTTTCCTGGTAATACAATATCGTACACAGGAAAAGACCTACAGTCGATCAATATTATCAATATAACAAGTAATCCTTCACTATATTTAGAAGGCAAGTACTGTTGCGAATTTACATGTTGCTTATAGAATACCAATTTCATTATTTCCTTAATATAAAAAGCATACCGTTCACGGTATGCTTTTTATGAGATTGGATAACGTACTGTAATACAAAACTCTCCTTGATTAACAGTCGTTCCTGTCGTAGTAATTCGGACAGTAGTAAAATATCGGACAGTGAAAGTACCACTACTTTGTGGTTGTACAGTAATTGTATCAACCACTGTTGCACCTACTAAAAAATCAACTGTAATCGGGTTGGCACCTACATCATACTTCACGTAACCTGAACCATATACTTCTTGCGTGATATTATTTGTATATACAATTTGAGTACCAGCACCTGTAATAGACCAGTCTGTACATACTTGGTCTTGCACAAGTGTTTTATTAGAACAACAAGACAAACTGGAACTTCTCATTCCCATTTCGATCCTCTCCTATTCTGCTATGAAAGTGGATAACGTGTTGTAATACAAAATTCTCCCTGATACGTTCCAGCAGGTGTTGCAGGTAACACAACTTGTATACTATCAAAGCGGCGATACGTAAAAGCAATACTCGTTCCTGGGTTTAATGTTTGTGTATCAATTGTACCCCCAGCAGAATCAAGTACCTCTACAGTAATTGGGCCTGGTCCAACATCATATTTAACAAAACCAGTACCAATTACGTTTTGGTTAATATTATTTGTATAGAGAACATTATCAATTGCTGTTGCAACTACAGTAGCAGACCACGGACTACACACTTTATCTTGCACATAATTTTTATCTGGACAACAAGTTAATGCTGACCCTGAGCACTCACAAGACATAGTTGTTTCCCCTCTCTCTTTTATATTCCCTATATGTGTATGTCCCCCAGAGTCTTTTGCCTGTACTATTCATCTATTTTCAAAAAATATTCATGTGACTAGATAGATTCTGTTTTGTTTCTTTTTTTCATATATTTATAGACAAAGATACTAGCAACGATAAGAATAACGCCTCCTAATATCGGTAACATATATTGCCCAACAACATCCGCTGCTTTTTCCCAATGTGGACCTAATTTCATTCCAAAATAAACATACAAAGTCGTTAACGGGAACATTGCTACAAATGTATATATGCTAAATTTCCATATGTTCATTTTCGCCATACCACATGGAACAGAAATAAGCGTTCGAACTCCTGGCACAAAGCGTCCAACAAATGCTACAACCGGTCCATATTTCTCAAAGAAATCATCTGCTTTTTGAATTTGTTCTTCTTTAATGAAGAAGTATTTCCCGTATTTTATTAATAGAGGACGACCACCGTAATAACCGAGTGCATATAACGTTAAAGGTCCTGTCGTTCCGCCGAGGGTTCCGGCTAATACAGCAAGCCAAAAATTCATATCTCCCTCGTACACCCAATACCCCACCATAGGCAAAACTACTTCTGCTGGAATAAATTCAAACGTTAATGCTAACACAACTCCAAAATAAGAAAATTGCTTTAAAAACTCGATTATATCTAAAATAATTTGCTCCATATTTTCTACCCCAACTCCTATCCTACGTTTACGTTATGCTTTTCTTGTAATTGAACTGGCGCCATTTTTACAATTCGGTTCAAAATAAATAATACAATTCCAATATCATCTAAAATACCGATAAACGGTAAGAAGTCTGGAATTAAATCGAGCGGCATCGCAACATAACCAACTAAAAACGCAATAGATAAAATTTTCTTCTTTATTGAAACCTCTTTTGAAGTGAAAAAGTCAAATAGGAATGGAACAAATCGGCGAACATGAAATACAACTCTTAATCTACTAATAAGTTTTTTCATTTTTATATCTCCTCTCTTTGTATACAAAAAGGCCCCTACCAAACATGGTAAGGGTCCTAAAAAAGACAATAAGGGGCCTTTACCATTGCTGGTAAAGGTCTCACTAACAACGAAACGTTGCCAATAAAGCCGAGGGTTTCTCCCTGTAATGACGACTTTACTGTAATAAGTTACTCCCCTTTATATACACAATTTTATACAATCACATTAAAATATTTTGGAGGGCTTGTCAATATATTTTATATCCCACATCCTCCTGCTTAACATTCCGTAAAAACAAAAAACGTATAGGAAATTTCTTACTATCTCATAATATACATAATCATTTTTGAATGAAAGGAGAGGCTTCATTTGCATACCGTATGGAAAGGTGCCCTTTCACTTGGACTATTAAATATAGGAATCAAACTATACAGTGCCGTAGAAGAAAACGATATAAAATTTTTAAGTCTTCATAAAGAATGCTTAACACCTATTAAATATAAAAAATTTGCTCCTGATTGTACGGATGAAGAAATTGATGATAAAGATATTGTAAAAGCCTATGAATACGCACCTCATAAGTACATTATTATGGATGAAAAAGAATTAGCTGAGTTGCAAAAAGCTCACGAACCAAGATCTATTCGTATTATATCTTTTATCCAAAATAACGAAATTGATTCTGTTCTCTACGATCGTTCTTATTTTATAGGCCCTACCTCAGGACATGAAAAATCATATTTATTATTAAAAGAAGCACTTGAACGTACGAATAAACTTGGTCTTATCCATATTTCCATTAGAAAAAAACAACATTTAGCTATTATCCGTAACTTTGAAGATGGGCTTATATTACAAACTATTCACTACCCTAATGAAATTCGCGATATAACAAATACACCTAACTTACCAAGTAACGAAAATTATCCGATTCAAAAACAAGAACTCACAGCAGCAATCAATTTAATCCACCATCTTACAAATCCTTTTGAACAAGAGATGTATACAGATGAGTATAAAGAAGCCCTTACCGAACTAATCGAAAACAAAATTGAACAACAGGAAAAAACCGAAACAATCTCTCCAACTCCAAACATCATCAATATTATGGAGACATTACAGGCAAGTATTGAACAAGCAAAAATAAAAAGAGAAAATAAAGCAGAAAAAGAGGCCAAATAAAATTGACCTCTTTTTTCTTTAAAGCGGATTACATTTTGGCATCTCAAGTCCAGACGATTGTGCTAATTTTAATAAGTAATAACATTCTTCTCTTGCCATATGATCCGCCATTCTAGCAGATAATGCACTTAATATTTCATTCGATAACTCCAGCTCTTCAACCTCATGGAGAAAATGCGAAAATAATTTTAACTCAAGTGAAACATCTTTTGTAAACTTCTTTAATGCAGGAAAATGATGAAGCTCTGTCCGTAAATACCCCGTCATTTCAACTGCCTTTAAGTAAAATTGTTCAAAGTGCTTCGTAAATTCTTCGCTTTTCTCTTTTAATCTTTTTTCAACAAGATCTAATCCACCAGAAATAGACCCTGCATGGCCAGCCGCATCCGTTAACCAAACGAGATGATAATGTAATTCATGAAAAACAGGCGGAACTTCTCCTTTATTTAAAAATTCTAACACTGTTATATACTCTTCTACTTCGTTTACCATATGATTGATGAAAGTTGGCGTAAAATGAATAGTGATTTTTCCCTCGAGTTGTTTCTGTATAATACTTAATTTAAACGTTCGTATTTCCTTTGCGGCTCGTTCTGCCTCTTTTGAAAACGCAATGAGATTCACATTACGAACTTTATTTAACAGATTCGTAAATGTTTCAACAAAATAAGTGGCCTTTTTTATATCCTCTTTTTCCTTCGGAGCTAATGCATCAAGTAAAAATTGCGAATGATCAGTAAGCACCTTTAGCCAAAATTGATGCTCAAACAATGCACTTTCTTCATAATTCCTCTCCACTAAATCCCCTCCGTTTATTCGTCCTTCTCTATCACTTGAATTTTATATCCATCTGGGTCTTGTACTACAATACTCTTCTCACTTTTGTTTTCTGTATATGCAATTTTATAAAACACTAACCTCTTCTTTAAGTTCTCTATGTTAGAAATTGAAAACATTAGTACATCAACCGAATCCGTAACACTCTTCTCACGCCCACCCAAACTACGATTCATTACAAAACTAACTCTCATTGAATCAGCATCATACCAAATCCCTGTTACATCTAATTGGGGTCTTTCTAAACTAGGCTTGATTCCTAAAATCCCTTCATAAAAATACAAAGTTTCCTTTAAGTTTTTCACTTCCAATACAATGAATTGTTTCACATTCTCCACATTCATTCCCCCCGTACCTATTACTTTTTTATATGTGTCATAAAGGCCTATTATGTCTGAATACAATACGTAGTGATGAAGAATATAGGGAGGTTTATTAATGGATAAATATATGAAATCATATGTGCCATATCATAGTCCTCAAGATCCTTGTCCTCCTATTGGTAAAAAATATTACTCTACCCCTCCTAATTTATATTTAGGTTTTCAACCGCCAAATTTACCACAATTCTCACCGAAAGAAGCACTACAAAAAGGAACCTTATGGCCTATCTTTTATGATTATTACGAAAATCCTTATAAAAAAGGGCGGTGACTACTGACGTGAACCAGCCACTACCAGAAGAGTATTATCGACTTTTAGAGAATCTCCAAGAATTAGACTTTGTATTAGTTGAACTAACCCTTTACTTAGACACCCACCCAGACGATACAGCAGCTATTAACCAATTTAATGATTTTTCCTATAAACGAAGAGTATTAAAACAACAGATGGAAGAAAAATATGGACCGCTTCAACAGTATGGAAATAGCTATTCTAATGCCCCTTGGGAATGGAGCAAAGGTCCTTGGCCATGGCAAATATAAAGGAGAGAAACTATGTGGATTTATGAAAAAAAATTACAATACCCTGTTAAAGTAGGAACTTGTAATCCAGCACTTGCAAAATTATTAATTGAGCAATACGGTGGTGCAGATGGAGAATTAGCTGCTGCACTACGTTACTTAAATCAGCGTTATACAATCCCGGATAAAGTCATTGGCCTCCTTACCGATATTGGTACAGAAGAATTTGCGCATCTTGAAATGATTGCTACGATGGTTTATAAGCTGACAAAAGATGCGACTCCTGAACAGATGAAGGCAGCTGGTCTCGACCCTCATTACGTCGATCATGACAGCGCACTTCATTACCATAACGCAGCTGGTGTTCCATTTACTGCAACCTATATACAAGCTAAAGGTGATCCAATTGCCGACCTATACGAAGATATTGCGGCTGAAGAAAAAGCGCGTGCCACATATCAATGGCTTATCAACCAATCTAACGATCCCGACATAAATGACAGTTTACGCTTTTTACGCGAACGAGAAATTGTCCATTCACAACGTTTCCGAGAAGCGGTTGAAATTTTAAAAGAAGAACGCGATAGAAAAATATATTTTTAATACACGTATCCTAGCGATATGTGTTTTTTTTACGTTAAAAGTTAAATCCTTCCTATTAAACATACAAATAGTATATTTATTCGATTTAATGCATTATTTTTTAATTTTTTCAAAATTCCCTATTGCTTTCTAGTCATCAGACCTTTAAAATAATAACAGTTACTCGACAAATTATTTGAATTTTCGACAAAAATACTCATTAGGAGGATTTTCTTTATATGCGTACAACTTTGAAACCAGCGCAAATACTTTCGATTAGTTTATTACTCTTCGCAGTTTTCTTCGGTGCTGGTAATATGATTTTCCCGCCCCTTCTTGGCCTTTCTTCCGGAGAAAATATGTGGGTTTCCATTACAGGGTTTATTATTACAGACGTCGGTTTATCTTTACTTGCTATCGTTGCTGTTGCCCTTGCTGGTGGTAGTTTTAACACTTTAGCGAGCCGTGTTCATCCAAAATTCGCAGCAGTATTCGCTATCATTATTTATCTTTCAATCGGCCCACTATTTGTTATTCCACGAACTGGATCTGTATCTTATGAAATTGGGATTGCACCACTTTTCCCAGATCAATGGTATTCTATGTTAGTTTTTAGTGCGATTTTCTTTACAGTCGTTTACTTCTTATCATTAAATCCATCCAAGCTAGTAGATCATATCGGTAAAATATTAACGCCAATTTTACTTGTAATTATTGCAATTATGGCAACAAAAGCGATTCTTTCACCAGGAACGTTTGCAGAGCCTATCGGTGACTATAAAGATATCCCGTTTTTCAAAGGATTTCTTGAAGGATTTTTAACGTTAGATGCAATTGGCGCTCTCGTACTATCAACAATTGTTGTAAATGCAATTCGTCAAAACGGTATACAAGAGAAGAAATCTATCGCGAAATATACAATCATTTGCGGAAGTATCGCTGCTCTATTCTTAACAATTGTTTACTTCTTACTCGGTTATATCGGAGCTTCAAACGGAAACTTGGGACAATTCGAGAACGGTGGTCAACTATTAGCAACTGTTATGTACCAATTCTTTGGGACAAGCGGTAATGTTTTATTAAGTATCGCCATTATCTTCGCTTGTTTAACAACAGCAATTGGTGTTGTAAGTGCATTCGCCAACTATTTCGCAACAGTATTAACAAATGTTTCTTACAAAAAGCTCGTACTATACGTTTGTATCTTTAGTTTCGTTATTTCAAACTTAGGATTAAGCTTATTAATTAAAATCACACTACCTGTATTAATTATTTTGTACCCAATTACAATCATTTTAATTTTCGTATCATTTATCGATAAATATACGAAACGTAAACCTTCTGTCTACATCGGAGCAATGATCGCAGCATTCATTATTAGCTGTATTCATGCACTTGATAATGTGGGAATGATACCAAGTTTTATCGCTAATATCGTACACACGATTCCTTTTTATAACTTAGGAATCGGCTGGATCGTTCCAGCAATAATTGGTGGTATAATCGGATACTTTATTCCGCAAACAGAAGCTGAAGGTGAAGTTTCTGCAAAGTAAAAAGAAGCAAGCATGAAATCCATGCTTGCTTCTTTTTCTCTTCACATCGTATGTTTAAACGTAAACAACTCTTCCTTTGACTGTACAGCAGATTGTTCCTCTTCTACAACTTCCTTCTTTATCTCTCCCCCTAATCGAACTTTCAACATCGCCTCTTCTAGACTTTTTACAATCATATTTCCTGAAAAAATGGTAAGCCCGAAAAATGTAATTGGGACGAGAGGAATCCACGGATGCACTGTTAAAGATCTAAAATAGACTCCAATTAGCCCTGACCATTCATGTGTGTAAGATTCTATTTCTTCTATCGGTCCTAAAAACTTAACCGTTCCGCCAAAGAATATTTCTAGTAACCCTAAGTGCAGTAAAATAGTAAGAGTCTGCGTAAACTGCTGAAAAAATACAAGTATAAACGTCATATAAAGGTGCGGGAAAAGATGCTTTATAACAATATGTCTTCTCGATCCACCTAATATGCGTGCGGCATCAACAAATTCCTCCGTTCGCAATTTACGAACTTCCTTCGCAACATACAGTGCAATAACTGGCATTACAAGCATTACAAGTAAGACAACTTGAAACGAAGCCCTTTCAAAAAAGGTTGTTGTTTCCTCCCCGCTTCCAAATGCATTTGCAGATTGAAGAAAAAAATACGCAATCATAACTGTCGGAATAACTGTAAAACTATCAAAGAAAGCCTCAATTTTTGAAAATCCTCTTTTTATATACGTTCCGAGTACGACACCGAAAAACACACCTATTACCATTCTAAGTGCCGCAATTAAAATAGATATACCAATCGTCCACTTCGCGCCTTCAATAACTAAATGTAAAAGGTCGTATCCTTTCCGATCTGTCCCGAGTAAAAATTGTAATGAAGGTGAAAACGGTGGCACTTGTGGATTTTCATCCGCATCATATTGCAATGTAACTTGTCTAATATGTCCATCATTCCATAACGTATTTCCGATGCTCAAAAGAACTAATAGGAGAAGAAACCCAATGCTTATCCAAAATCTTTTATCACGTTTTATATACGTCCACATATTATAATCT
Source organism: Bacillus cereus group sp. BfR-BA-01441 (assembly GCF_022663075.1). Classification (NCBI taxonomy): domain Bacteria; kingdom Bacillati; phylum Bacillota; class Bacilli; order Caryophanales; family Bacillaceae; genus Bacillus; species Bacillus cereus group sp. BfR-BA-01441. The sequence continues at coordinate 6,191 of NZ_JAKUEU010000026.1, read as the reverse complement.
CTCCTTCATCGCAGCCGGAATGAGATAATGAAACAATTTAAATAAAATAAAAATCGGAATATATATAAGAAGCACACTAACGATGAAAACCTCAACTCTAATACCAAAATAAGATTTCAAAAACATAAAAATACCACCCGTATTAAAAATCCATTCTATAATATATAAATTAGATAACATAAAAAAGATATTCGTTTTCGCAAAGAATAATGTACTAAGCAACACATTTCGTAAAATATGACGATTTAAAATATGAAAGCGCCCCAGCCCTTTCGCCTTAGCAAATAGTACATAATCTTTTTCTAGTTCATTTTCAAAACGAAGCACGACCATTTTTACAAACATAATCGTAGTCGGGATGCTCAAACAAAGTATCGGCAATCCTCTAATTGACTCGCCTCCAATTGAAGCAATTTGAAAAGGTAAAAAACCTGTTTGTTTAAAAAACCATATAACTAAAATTTGTGATACTAAAATAAGAAGGATATCTGGAATAGATTCTAGGAAGATAAGAAATGATTTAATTCGATGTTGTATACGCGGTGAACTACTCATAATTACATAAACAATACAAAATGCTACAAATAATGAAATAAAAAAAGCAGCTAAAAAAATAATAATCGTTTCTTTATAATGAACGAAAAGCTGCGGAAATAAAAATTTACCTTTCACATATTGCAAATTGGAAATATCCATTAAGTTCACAAACACTTCTTTTAAACTCTGTATGTACTTTGATACATCCAGCTTAAATCCATAAAACAATTTCGGCAGAGCCCCTAACATAATAATCCCCAAAATCGAAATAATAAATTGAATTGTCACTTCCATCCCATTCAGAAAAACTTTTTTGACCACGTTTTCCCTTCTCTCTCTTTATATTTTACTCTCTAATTTTATTCTTAATTTTCTGAATTGTAAATATTCAATCATAAAAAATCACTAGGTTATGATCCTAGTGATTCTTTATGCGCATGCCTTTCTCTTTTTGCAAACGGCATATACAAAATAAAACACCCAATAAGCGCTGCGAGTTCTAATGAAATAATATAGTAAGGATGCGGTCCTAACATATCGAGTAATGAAGCTGTTTCTGGCTTATGAGCTAAAAACATATAATTACCGCCTGTTTTATAATTCACAAACGAAACAAGCGGAATCAATATGTTTAAAAATATCATCGTACGCTTAATAGATTGCAAGGTCGGTCTATAGCCTTCCACCCAAGTCATAAAGAGTGGTGCCCAAATGAGCAATATATGCGCGATAAAATATTCAATGAAACGAAAATGCGGAAAAGCATACTGCAAGTTTGGCGTTAAAATAGCTTGTGATGCACCAATAATTCCCGTGAAAAATACAATCTCATATATGCGGTAACTTTTCGTTACGATCATAATCGACGCTAATAATAAACTAATCGTACATAATTCAAACGGTAATGAAGTAGCTAGCTCAAAAATCCCCGCTTTCCACTCCCACATATGAAGCCCAATTTCACTACCTATAAATAAAAATGCAATTGCATATCGAACCGTTATATTCCACTCACTTTGACGTAATACATCTTGGTATTGATACAGAAAAAATATCCCCACCAACATAATAAATAATATAAGGGCATGTTGCCTTGTGTATGGAATAAATGGTTTTAATGGGTGTGCGCTAAAATAAGCTTCCATCTTCCTTCCTCCTTTCCTCCATACAATATTATTGTAAGAAAGAAACGACGAGTCAATTCATTTGCTTACACTAGGACAACCTCTACCTTACATTTACATATTCATACCTTACAAAACTGTAAGGTTATTGTAAGCTAAAACGATTTGTCAGATTCTTTACCTCTTCTATACTTAATGTAGATACTAAAACGAACGAAAAGGTGATAAATAGATGAAGAAGAAAAATAAAGTGTTAATTACTAGTGTAGTAGCAATCGGAATTGCAGCTGGATCATACTTTGCATTTGCTGGTGGCGGTTCAGATGTAGCAATGGCATATAGCGGATATAAAGTAACCGAAAAACAAATCCAAAACGCGCAAAAATTTGGTGGCGAAGTTATTCCAAATGGAATTGAAACTATTTCATTCGATCCAACAAAAGGAACATATGAATTAGCTGTGAAAAAAGGCGATGAAGTGAAAAAAGGTCAGCTTCTATTTAAATACAATGATCCGACTGCGAAACAAGGTGTAACAGAAGCAGAAATGCAAAAGAAAATCGCACAAAAAGAAGTAACGTTGCTCCAAAAACAAATTGATGTAGCGAAACAAAAATTACAAAAAGATAAAAATGCAGGCCTTCCTGCTGAAGCATTAAAAGCATCAGAAGCCGAAGTTGGGCAATTAGAATCACAAATTGAAATGAAAAAGTTTGAAGTTGAAAAAGCTGATGAAATGATTAAAGCAGCAAAAGAGAAAGTAAACAATCTTTCTGTAACAAGTCCTGCTGATGGCGTAATTGATGATATCGTAAAAACTGCTGACGAAAAAACAGGTATGAGCGGAATTACTCTTCGTCACGCTGGTCAATTTAAAGTAAAAGGTCAAATTTCTGAATATGAGCTTGCTAGTATGAAAGTTGGGCAAGAAGTAACTGTTTCATCAAAAACTGTCGCTGGTAAGACTTGGACAGGAAAAGTAACAGAAATCGGTTCTACACCATTAAAGAGCATGGATGAAAATAAAACTGTTTCTAACTATCAATTCACTGTCACATTAGATAATAGTGACGAATTACAAAACGGCTTCCACGTTTACGTAACAAGTAAATCTGGCGAAGCAACTGGTACAATTGTTCCGAAAAGCAGTATCGTGAAAAAAGGTGACAAAAATGTTGTCTTCGTTGTAAAAGACGGTAAGGCGAAAGAACAAGCAGTTACTGTTGAATTCGAGACTGATAGCGAAGCAAAAGTTTCTGGAGTGAAAAAAGGAGAGGAAATTATCTCTAAACCTGAAAAAGACTTAAAAGATGGTATGGAGGTTGTCGCCCAGTGATTAACTTAAAAGGCATCACGAAATCCTTCCAAAATGGTGCAGAGTCCGTTCAAATATTACACGGAATTGACGTAACACTGAACCAAGGAGAATTCACTTCAATTATGGGACCTTCTGGTTCTGGTAAATCAACATTAATGAACATTATCGGTTGCTTAGATAAACCGACGACAGGTACGTACGAACTAGCCGGTCAAAATATTTCAAACATGACTGAAACAGAACTTGCACACGTACGTAATAAAGAGATCGGATTCGTATTCCAAAACTTCATGTTATTACCGAGACTTACAGCGCTTCAAAATGTAGAACTACCTCTTATTTACGCTGGAGTCGATAAAAAAGAAAGACGCGAGCGCTCATTAGCCGCTTTAACAAAAGTCGGTTTAGCTGATCGCGCTACTCACTTACCGAACGAATTATCCGGTGGTCAAAAGCAACGTGTCGCCGTTGCCCGCGCAATCGTAAATAACCCGAAATTCATTTTAGCCGATGAACCGACGGGAGCACTTGATACGAAAACAAGTACACAAATTATGGACCTCTTTTACGAATTAAATAAACAAGGCTCAACAATCATTATGATTACCCATGACCGTGAAATCGGGGAAGCTGCAGCACGTCAAATTGTAATTCGTGACGGAAATATCGTCCAAGATTGGAGAGGTTAATTTTGAATACGAGTGAAAATATACGCATGGCCCTTTCCTCTATCTTTGCTCATAAGATGCGTTCTATATTAACGATGCTAGGTATTATTATTGGGGTTAGTGCCATCATTACTATTATCTCGATTGGGGATGGAACAAACGCAAAGTTCCGCGAACAAATCGGGAATGAAAAAAAAGATCAGTTTTCTGTAAATTATAAGACAGAAGATTACTCAGATATGGACGGCAAAATTTCCTCAAGCATGTATGAAAGTATATCCAAAATTTCTGGTGTGCAAGAAGTTTATCCAGATGTAAAAGGAAAAGAAAAAGTATATGCAGGAAAAAAAGAATTAGATCTTGATATTACCGGTGCAAAAGGTGATTATTTTGAAGATACATCTAAATTCAAACTTGAGCACGGCAGATTTTTAACAGCAGCTGATTTAGACAGACCTGAACACACAATTGTATTAAATACAGATGCTTTTGATAAATTATATTCTTCATGGGAACCAAACTTATATGTAGATATAAAAGGTACACCATACAAAGTAGTTGGCGTATATTCAATAAAAGCAATGATGGGTGGCATGACATTTAAAGAAGGTGTCATTTCAGCAGAAAACTGGCCTGTACTATTCGGGAAAAACAACTACGATTCTGTAACGGTAAAAATTGCTCCTGGTCAAGATAAGGAAACTGTTCAAGAAGCAGTTGTAAAATCATTAAATGAAGCAAAAAAACCAGAGCATTCAGGTAAATTTGAAGTACCAGATCCACAAGAATTCTTAAAAGAAATTGATAGCTTCACAGGTATATTAAAAAGTGTATTCGGTGGTATTGCCGCTATTTCCTTACTTGTAGGTGGTATTGGTGTAATGAACATTATGCTAGTATCTGTAACAGAGCGTACACGCGAAATTGGTATTCGTAAAGCATTAGGTGCAACACGTGGTAAAGTATTAATGCAATTCTTAATCGAAGCTTGCATTTTAACAGCATTAGGTGGTTTTGTCGGATTTATGCTTGGAATCTTCTTCGCATGGATTGTCGCAATGTTTGCAGGATGGCCACTTGTCGTTTCACTAAAACTAGGACTTATCTCCGTTGCCCTATCTATGTTAATCGGTATACTATTCGGTTTACTACCAGCTAACAAAGCTGCCAAACTGGATCCAATTGAATGTTTACGATATGAATAAACAAAAACGTAGGAGTTTACACTCCTGCGTTTTTTATTTATCTACTAAATTGAGTTTCTTCTATTATATATGTTTCACGTTACAACTACCATTCTAATACTCTTCATTATTTATAGGTACTAAGGCTATTATCTAATTCTATTATTGCAAAAATACTATGTAACAGACGAAAATCAAGGCGTAATTTTTTCCATACTTCGACTGATTTTGTAACAATTATATCGATATTTTATTAAATTTCACCTCATTTATATATTTTCACGCCTAAAAAGATTATCGTTTCATAACTAAATTTCCATTCAAACAGTAAAATAAGCTATTTTTGTAACGCTATAGATATCATCAAGAAATATTACCGTAACATTATTAACGTTACAGTAATTGAAATACTACTCATTTTGTGTTTCATATGCCCTAATACGCCAAAAAACAACAAGGAAGCGCTATCAGGATATTTATGGAATTGTTACAGAATATTAATGCCCCATTACGAAAGCTTTGTAATTTTATGTTTTTCGCAAATAAGAAAATAATGGTTGCTATAATGAGGTCAACGAAAACAAATGCAATGGAGGCTATTATGAAAAAATTTATGGGTATAGCAACAGCAGCGGTTTTTGGTCTTGGGATTTTCACAACATCTGCTAAAGCAGAAACAATCGTAACGACTGACGTACTAAACGTACGAGAAAACCCAACTACTGAATCAAAAGTTGTAGGAAAATTATTAGATGGATATAAAGTAAATGTTTTACATACAGAAAATGGTTGGTCAAAAGTTCAATTGAATAGCGGTAAAGAAGCTTTCATAAGCGCTGACTATACAAAAGACACTTACTACGTAACAGCAAACGTATTAAACGTACGTGCTGGAGCAAACACAGACTCAGAGATTCTTGGTAAGTTGAAAAAAGATGATGTAATTGAAACAACACACCAAGTACAAAATGATTGGATTCAATTTGAATATAACGGAAAAACAGCTTATGTTCATGTTCCTTACTTAACAGGTAAAGCACCAGTTAAAGTTCAACCAGTAGCTAAAGTTGAAAAAACGACTACAGTTCAAGATACAGCTAAAGTTCGTGAAGCAGCTAAAGCTCAGGAAGTAGCTGAAACTCAAGCAAAAGCTAAAGCAGTGGAAGCAACTAAAGCTCGCGAAGCAGCTGAAGCTCAAGCAGAAGTTAAAGCTCAAGAAGCGGCTAAAGCTCGTGAAGCAGCTAAGGCCCAAGAAGCAGCTAAAGCTCAGGCAGATGCTGAAGCTCAAGCAGAAGTTAAAGCTCAAGAGGCAGCTAAAGCTCGTGAAGCAGCTAAAGCTCAAGCAGATGCTGAAGCTCAA
>NZ_JAKUEU010000025.1:0-66825 GCF_022663075.1 Bacillus cereus group sp. BfR-BA-01441 | reverse complement strand
GCAAAAGCGGCAGCATTAGCGAAGCAAAAAAGAGAAGGAACCGAAGAAGTAACGGAAGAAGAAAAAGAGAAAGCCAAGGCAAAAGCGGTGGCGGCGGCAAAGGCGAAAGCGGCAGCATTGGCGAAGCAGAAAGCCTCGCAAGGTGATGGGGATTCGGGAGATGAAAAGGCAAAGGCAATTGCAGCGGCAAAAGCGAAAGCAGCAGCGGCTGCAAGAGCGAAGACAAAGGGAGCTGAAGGTAAGAAAGAGGATGAGCCGAAGCAGGAAGAACCGTCCGTAAATCAGCCGTATTTAAATCAGTATGTTGAGGCTATTAGGGAGAAGTTAGGAGAGGGTGCATTAGTAGATTCCTACATTAATAAACTGTCAAAGGATGTGCCAACTCTTGTGGTGGATCCAGAAAAGTATTATGAAGTGATGGAGTCACTGCGATTCCATGAGGGACTTGCTTTTGATTATATGTCAGAGCTACATGCGACGGATTTTGTGACACATATGGAAGTGTATGTTCATTTGTTTTCATATGGCAAGAAACAATTGGTAGCGGTGAAGGTAAAGCTAGACCGGGAAGCGCCGCAAGTCGAATCTGTGACAGCGCTTTGGAAAGGAGCTGACTGGCCGGAGCGAGAAGCATATGATTTGCTCGGCATTGTATTTAAAGGGCATCCGAATTTAACGCGTATTTTAATGCCAGATGATTGGGTAGGATATCCGCTTAGAAAAGACTATGAACCGTATGATGTGGAGGTGTAGCTATGATCCGCACGGAAGAGATGCTTTTGAATGTAGGACCTCAGCATCCGAGTACACATGGTGTGTTCAGGCTCGTAATTAAGATTGACGGGGAAATTATTAAAGAAGCTACACCTGTTATTGGATATTTGCATCGCGGGACCGAAAAGATCGCTGAGAGCTTACAGTATACGCAAATTATCCCTTATACAGATCGAATGGACTATTTATCAGCCATGACGAATAATTACGTCATTTGCCATGCTGTAGAGACGATGATGGGGCTTGAAATTCCAGAGCGTGCCGAATACTTGCGAGTACTTGCGATGGAGTTAGGAAGAATTGCGAGTCATCTCGTTTGGTGGGGGACGAATCTTCTTGATATAGGAGCGGTCAGCCCGTTTTTGTACGCGTTTCGTGAACGAGAGATGATTATAAATTTATTAAATGAATTATGCGGGGCACGGCTTACTTTTAACTATATGAGAGTTGGCGGTGTGAAGTGGGATGCGCCAGATGGTTGGATTGAAAAGGTGGAAGAGTTTGTTCCGTATATGAGGGAGCAATTAGCAGGGTATCACGATCTTGTTAGCGGTAATGAGATTTTCTTAAATCGTGTGAAAGGCGTTGGTATATATAGCGCGGAAGAAGCAATCTCGTATTCTTTAAGCGGAGCAAATTTGCGGTGCACTGGAGTAAACTGGGATCTTCGCAAAGATGAGCCGTATTCGATTTATGATCGTTTTGATTTTGATATTCCTCTTGGAAGCGTGGGAGATGCTTGGGATCGCTACGTTTGCCGAATGCAAGAAATCGAGGAGTCTTTAAAGATTGTTGAGCAAGCGGTTCAGCAGTTCCCGAAAGATGGAGCTGTGCTGGCAAAAGTACCGAAAATTATTAAGGCACCTAAGGGAGAAGCATTTGTACGTATCGAATCGCCGCGCGGAGAGATTGGTTGTTATATCGCAAGTGACGGAAAGAAAGAGCCGTACCGTTTGAAGTTTCGTAGGCCATCTTTTTATAACTTGCAAATTTTACCGAAGTTATTGAAAGGTGAAAACATCGCTAATTTAATTACGATTTTAGGTGGAGTTGATATTGTACTTGGGGAGGTTGATGGCTAATGATTGAGACGCTCTTACAATCACCTTCAAGCTGGACGAATTTCTTCATTTTTTTCGGATTAGCGGTACTTCTACTATTTGCAGTCCTTGGCTTCGTTACATATGGAATTTTGGCAGAACGGAAAGTGATGGGGTTTATGCAAGGGCGGATTGGACCAAACCAGGTTGGAGGCCGATTCGGTTTACTGCAAACGGTAGCTGATGTTTTAAAACTATTATTGAAAGAAGATAGTATTCCGAAAGCAGCAGATAAACCGCTGTTTATATTAGCGCCTGTCATTGCATTTGCACCAGCATTTATGGTGCTTGCGGTTATCCCGTTCACTGATAAATTTCAATTTGCAGATATTGGAGTCGGGCTACTTTATTATATTGCTGTTTCCGGTATTACGACGATAGGTGTTGTAACTGGGGGATGGGCATCGAATAATAAATATTCCCTTTTAGGAGGGATGCGTGCGGCGGCGCAAATGATTTCTTATGAGATTCCGCTCGTAATGAGTGTAATTGGCATCGTTTTGCTAGCTGGTAGTCTGAATTTAAATGAGATTGTAGCGGCGCAGGAGAGGGTCTGGTACATTTTCGTACAGCCAATTGGATTCGTCGTTTTCTTAATCGCAGCAGTTGCAGAGTTAAATAGGACGCCATTCGATTTGCCGGAAGCGGAGTCAGAACTTGTTTCTGGATATCATACGGAATACTCAGGTTTTCGCTGGGCGTTTTTCATGCTTTCAGAGTACGTATATTTCTTCGGGATGGCATCGTTAATTACAGTGCTCTTTTTAGGCGGATGGAATCCAGTCATGTTTCTTGGATTTATCCCAGGTGCCGTATGGTTTGCTTTGAAATTTAGCAGTGTAGTCTTTCTATTAATTTGGTTCCGCGTTACGTTCCCGCGTATAAGAGGTGACCAGTTAATGGAGTTTGGATGGAAAGTATTATTGCCGATTGCACTTGCAAATATTTTCTTAACGGCATTGATTAAGGAGTTATTCTTCTAATCTATGAGGGGGGTGCCAGTAAGAGATGAAAGGACTATTTAAAGGGTTAAAATATACATTAAGTAATTTGAGCAAGAAGAAGGTAACGTATGATTATCCAAATCAACCGTTGCCGTTGCCAGACCGTTTTCGGGGGATTCAAAAATTTTATCCGGAGAAATGTATTGTTTGTAATCAGTGCTCTAACATTTGTCCGACAGACTGTATTCAGTTAACAGGAAAGAAACATCCGGATCCTACGAAAAAAGGAAAAATTATCGACACGTATGATATTAATTTTGAAATTTGTATTCTTTGTGATTTATGTACAGAAGTTTGTCCGACAGAGGCAATTGTCATGACAAATAACTTTGAACTCGCGGAATATTCACGTGATGACTTATTTAAAAATTTGCAGTGGCTTGACGAAAACGACGAAAACGTCAGGAAGGAGAATAAGGCATGAATGGCGAGTTTGTAGCATTCTTTATACTATCCTTGTCTGCAATTATCGGCGGTGTTCTTATGTTGAACTTAACGAAAGTTATGCACATGATGCTAGCTCTCGTTCTGACATTTCTCAGCATTGCAGGTTTGTATTTTCTTTTGTCAGCCGAATTTATAGGCGTTGCACAAATTTTACTTTACTCTGGTGCAATCACAATTATTATGATTTTCGGCATTATGTTAACGAAACATAACGCGGAAAATGAATCGCGTCTTACTCTTCGAAAATGGATTATCTTCTTTGCAGTTGTAGCATTTGGAGCGGTTATGTATTTCGCTGTTAATAATGTTGATTTTGCAAATGAAAGCACACAAGGAAGTTTACCTCTCCATGAAAACAACACACTTCAAATCGGTACGCTTCTCTATTCAAAATATATTATTCCATTTGAACTAACTTCAGTTATTTTACTTGTAGCACTCGTTGGCGCAATTATACTTGCGAAAAAGGACGAGAAAGAGGAGGATTCCAATGAGTAGCGTTCCAGCTTCTGCATATTTAACACTTGCGATTATTTTGTTTTGCATCGGTTTATTTGGAGCTTTAACAAAGCGGAATACAGTAATCGTATTAGTTTGTATCGAATTAATGCTGAATGCTGCCAATTTAAACTTAGTGGCGTTTAGTAAATTAGGCTTATTTCCGAATTTAACAGGTCAAATTTTCTCACTGTTTACGATGGCTGTAGCGGCAGCGGAAGCGGCGGTAGGACTCGCTATTTTAATTGCTTTATATCGTAATCGTACGACAGTTCAGGTGGATGAAATGGATACGCTCAAAGGATAGCATTGTGACCGAAAAAGGGGGAAGGAAACAATGATCGATTATGCATGGCTCATACCGCTTTTCCCACTCGTTTCGTTTTTGTTACTTATTATATTCGGGAAGAAAATTAGAGAAGGAAGCAGCGTACTTAGTATTTTTTTCGTCTTTCTCTCCTTTATACTTGCGGTACTTGTGTTAATAGAAAGGTTTTCAGAAGCAAGCGTGAAGCATAAGTGGGTGTGGCTTAGAGCTGGAGATGTGGATATATCATTCGGCTTTGAAGTGACTGCATTAGGAGCTTTAATGTTATTTATCGTGACGCTTGTGAGTCTACTTGTACATGTGTATTCGAAAGGTTATATGAAAGGTGATGAACGATTACCAACCTTTTACGCATATTTAGGACTCTTTACATTTGCGATGTTAGGGCTTGTTATATCAACGAATTTATTACAACTTTATATATTTTGGGAATTAGTTGGCCTTGGCTCATTTTTACTTATCGGTTTTTATTTCTTTAAAGAAGAAGCGAAGGCTGCTGCAAAAAAGGCTTTTATTATGACCCGTATTGGGGATGTTGGTTTATTTATCGGGATGATTTTAATTTTTTGGTACGCAGGTAGTTTTGAATATGACGCAATATTTAGGGCGATTTATACAGGGGATCTACCTCCTTACATGATTACAATAACAGCGATATTAATTTTTATCGGGGCGATGGGGAAATCAGGTCAGTTCCCGCTTCATACGTGGTTGCCAGATGCAATGGAAGGGCCAACGCCCGTTTCGGCACTTATTCACGCGGCGACGATGGTCGCAGCTGGCGTATATTTAGTAGCGACGATGTTCCCTCTATTTTCAGCAAGTACAGTGGCGATGCAGACAGTGGCAATCGTTGGAGCTTTCACTGCAATCTTTGCGGCCTCTATCGGTCTTGTGCAAACAGATATAAAGAGGGTGCTTGCTTATTCTACAGTTAGCCAGCTCGGGTATATGATGCTCGCGTTAGGTTCTGCCGGTTATGTAGCTGGTATATTCCATTTAACGACACATGCTTTTTTTAAAGCACTACTATTTTTGGCGGCAGGAAGTGTAATTCATGCTGTGCATACGCAAAACATTAATAAAATGGGCGGTTTACAGAAGAAGATGAAAGTAACTGGTACGCTATTTTTAATAGGTACCCTTGCCATTAGCGGTGTTCCGCTGCTTTCCGGTTTTTTCAGCAAAGATGAAATTTTAGCGGTGACGTGGATGAATGGCAATTACGTTTTATTTACTTTAGCGGTAATTGCGGCGTTTTTAACAGCGTTCTATATGTTCCGCCTATACTTTCTTGTCTTTACTGGAGAAACGAAGACGAAGGAAGAAGTGCATGAATCGCCTCGCGTTATGACGTATCCAATGATTGTTCTCGGCGTTCTCGCAGTAGTGGTAGGATATATAAATACACCATGGTTTGGGACGTTTCTCGGAGATTGGTTGACGAAAGATGTAGGGTTTAAGTTTGAAGAAGCGCATGGACCAGTTTGGATTATGATTGTTGCGACATTCGTTTCATTTGCGGGAATCGCTCTTGCATATTTCATATATAGCAAGAAATCAATTTCTAGGAATTGGGCTGGGGGTACGGAAACATCGCTTTATAATCTTTTGAAAGAAAAATATTATGTGGATGAACTATACAACATGACGGTGATCCCTATTACGAAAGGAATCGCTCATGTGCTTCGCTTATTTGAATTGTATGTAGTCGAAGGAATTGCAGTTTTAATTGCAAGTGTAGTGAAAGGCACAAGTAACCTTGGATCGAAACTTCAAAACGGGAATGTACAAGTGTACGGTACTGTAACGGCGGTTTCGCTCGCTGTACTCGTCATTATTTTGCTCTATACGGGAGGGGATTTACGATGAATGATTTGTTGTTAACGTTCTTCATTTTTTCCCCGCTTTTAGGAATTTTATTGCTTGTATTAACACCGAAAAAGGAATTGCGTACAGTGCGAGCGCTTGGCCTATTTGGGACGGCACTTCCATTTGGAATCGCTATCGTCCTCGCTTGTACATATGCTTCTGGAAAGAATTTGTCACTATTCGATGAAAAGATGAAATGGATTAAGTTCGGCGATTTTACAGCGGTAGATAAAAGGTGGTTTTCTATTTATTACGAGCTCGGTATTGATGGTTTGTCGCTTGTCATGATGGTACTGACGGCTCTTCTAGCAACGCTTGCAGCAATTGCAGCCTTTTCTATTAAAAGAAATTTAAAAGCATTTTATATGCTGTTACTCATGCTAGAAATAGGAATGCTCGGCGTCTTTGCTGCTCAAAACTTAATGTTGTTTTTTATCTTCTTTGAAATTACGTTGCCACCAATGTTCTTATTAATTGGAAAGTGGGGAAAATTGTCGAGTGAAAAGGCTGCGTATAGTTATTTAATATATAACGGTATTGGCTCAGCTATTTTGCTCATTGTTTTCTCAATTTTGTTCGCGAAAACAGGTACAACAAATATTGTGGAGCTGAAAGAGATATTAAGAAGCGTAAACGCAGAGGGAGCACTCGTCATCCCAAGTAGTTTGCAGCTTAGTGTATTTATTGCCATAATGATTGCTTTTGCAATTAAACTACCTGTTTTTCCGTTGCACCGCTGGATGGTCAATGTACACATAGAAGCGCATCCAGCTGTAGTTATGCTTCATGCGGGTGTTTTGCTGAAGATTGGAGCGTACGGTATTATTCGCTTCGGGAAAGGGCTATTCCCGGAATATTTTCACGATGTTGCAACACTAATTGCGATATTAGGCGTAATTAATTTATTATACGGTGCCTTTTTAGCGCTCATCCAAACAGACTTTAGGAAAGTACTGGCTTACTCTAGTATTTCGCATATGGGAATTGTGTTAATGGGACTTGCGTCACTTAATGCACCTGGTACACAAGGAGCGTTATTCCAGGTTGTATCGCACGGTTTAATTGCAGCCTTGCTGTTTTTCTTACTCGGTGTTATAGAACAACGTTTCGGAACATCAGACATTACAGCGCTTGGTGGACTCGCAAAAAGTGTCCCAGTACTTAGCGGCTTCTTCTTAGCAGGAGGAATGGCATCGCTCGGATTACCAGGGATGTCTGGGTTTGTTAGTGAATTTCTTGCCTTTCTTGGTTTATTTCAAGGAGAGCCCGTCATTGCTGCAGTCGGTGTGATTGGCATCATTTTAACCGCTGTATATGTATTAAGGGCGACACTTCAAGTGACATTTGGAAAGAAAGAGTGGGAAGCAAAATCTGATATACACGGATGGGAGTATGTCCCTGTTTTACTACTTATCGTTTGTATTATTGCAATTGGAGTTATGCCAGAAATACTAGGGGATCCGCTTCAAAATACATTGAAAACATTGGGGGTGAAGTAGGATGGATATGAATACGTTACTTAGCTTATCGTGGCATCTAATGGTGCCAGAATTTATTATTCTCGGCGCCGCCATCCTCCTTTCCATATGTGATTTGTTTTTTAAGTTGAACCATAGATATGTAGCTCTTGGTGCGATTGCTGCCATCGTATTAGCAATCGTGTCATTAATTACTCTATATAGCGAACCGGCAGGAGATATTTTAAATGGATCGTTTGTGTTAGATGGATTTTCAAAAGGGTTTAAAACGTTACTATTAGGTGCCTCAGCCCTCATTTTATGCACCGCAATGAGCGATGATAAGAAGAATCCAATCGAAGATAAAGGTGAATATTATTACTTATTTTTAATGGCACTTCTTGGTGCGATGTTCATGGCTTCTAGTGTAGATTTTATTACCCTTTTCGTTGGCTTGGAGTTACTTTCACTTTCTTCTTATATTTTAGTAGGAATACGAAAAAAGAGCCGTGCATCAAATGAAGCGGCAATGAAATACGTCATTAGCGGAGGAATTGGAACGGCGATTACGCTCTTCGGAATGAGTTATTTATACGGTATTACAGGTTCAACTAACATTGTAGATATGCAAAAGGTACTCACTGGGGAACTCGCTAGTGGTATTCAGTTATTGTTAGCTCTCGCATTTCTTTTATTGCTAGTTGGTCTCTCATTTAAAATTGCCACAGTGCCGTTTCATATGTGGGCACCTGATGTGTATGAAGGAGCGGCTACACCAGTTACTGCTTTTCTTGGAACGATTTCTAAAATTGCCGGGTTCCTACTCATTATTCGTTTGTTCCTTATGATCTTTGCAAGTGTATTAATACAAGGAGATATGCAATCTTTATATGGGCATATGAGTATATATATTGCGGTGCTAGCAAGTATTACGATGATTGTTGGGAATGTAGTCGCATTAAAACAATACAATATAAAGCGTTTATTTGCTTATTCGGGCATTGCTCATGCAGGATATTTACTCGTTCCACTTGTGGCATTATCACCATTTACGATGGATAGCATATGGTTTTATATGCTGGCATACATGCTTATGAATATAGGGGCATTTGCTATCATCCATGGCTTAATCTTACAAAATAATGAGGAAAATATAACAATTTTCACAGGTTTATATAAAAGGTCGCCATTTACAGCGATAATGATGACAATTTTTATTTTATCGTTGGCTGGGATACCAGGAACGGCTGGCTTCATTGGAAAGATTAATATCTTTTTAGGCGCACTTCATGTAGAGCCAGCACATTACGTACTAGCTTCGATTATGATGGGTACGACAGTTGTTTCATTCGTATATTATTTCCGTATTTTACAACAAATGTTTTTCCACACCGGAGAGACAGAAGAGAGAATACGGTTACCGTTAAATATAAAGGTTGTTATGAGTCTTTGTGCAATTTCGATTGTAATACTAGGGATTATGCCGATGATTGGGTACAATTTCTTTTATGAATATTTTCCATTAATGAAAGATTTCTTCTTCTTAGGGAACGTGGTACAATAGTGAAAATAAAAGGTGTGGAGTCAGTACTCTGCGCTTTTTATTTTGTGTTAACTTGTAATGTAGATATACGTTTTTGGAAAGAAAATCACGATGTAAAATGTAAGATGTCTATGTGCATTTGAAAAAGTGTAGCTCCTACTTATTATGGTATCGTTTTTATATTCTTTCATAAGTAGTAGCTGAGTAAAAAGGGGTCGATTTTTTGGCACAACTTTTAGGGCAACAAGCACTGATTGCCATTGTTTCGCATTTATTGTTTATTACCATTACGTGGTGGGCCTTACAAGGCATTCACATTGAGCGTTTAATGAAGTCCGGAAAAGTGCTGCAGACGCGAGTATTACTCATCTTAATTACAATTGCAATTGGGACATCTGTAAGTAACTTTTTCCTTGATTATTTAGGCTATTCGAAGAGTTTAACGTATTTAGTAAAGTAAGTGTATAGAACCTCAAATCTCCGTTAACAATGGGGATAGGAGGGGATGAAATTGAAGCTTAAAGCCATTCTTATTGTTGCACTTAGTGTTGTTTTATTTTTGGTTGGATATAGAGAGATGAAACCGATAAGCGATGAACAGAAAATGGAGAGCATGATCAAGGCTTTAGAGAAAAATGATGCTAAAGTAGAAAAATGGTCATGGTTAGCGAGAGAAACAAAAACAATTTCTA
This sequence comes from Bacillus cereus group sp. BfR-BA-01441, assembly GCF_022663075.1. Classification (NCBI taxonomy): domain Bacteria; kingdom Bacillati; phylum Bacillota; class Bacilli; order Caryophanales; family Bacillaceae; genus Bacillus; species Bacillus cereus group sp. BfR-BA-01441. The sequence goes on along the minus strand of NZ_JAKUEU010000025.1, from coordinate 57,110 downwards.
ACATACATACGTTTCAAAAGTTGTTAAACGATGTGAAGGAAAAGGCAAATATTCAAAAGTGGGAAGTAGAGCAATCTCCAGATGGATATAAAGCTACATCCTATAAAAAGCTTTCTTCTTATGAAGAACGAGTAGTAGTAACTTGGAGTAAAGAAAATACTAAAGAAAACACTTTCATTATCTTTGAAGTAAGTGGGGCGAAATGGGACCCGAAGTATGTTCAAAACATGAATAAAATTTTTAGTGAAAAACCTATAATTTACACTTGTGTTCAAGGTGTACTGAATGATAAGATTGAAGGTGTTTTGCAAAATAAAACCAATCAGGTTTTGAAAGATCTTTCAGCAAGAGCGATCGAACAAGTAGAAGAAAGAGCATTTGTGTCAGTCTCCGCATACAATAAAAAGTGGGATGACGCTCTTTCAACAAATAGAGAGAAAATAAATGTGCAAATAGCAATACGTTCTACAGACAACAAAGATACAATTGTGGTTGGCACACCGATCATAACTTCTGAGTATTGAGTGAATAGATACTGAAAAAAGGACACGGAGGGGAATAATTTGGAAAAGATCATCGTCCGTGGCGGAAAGCGGTTAAACGGCACAGTGCGTGTTGAGGGCGCAAAAAATGCTGTATTACCTATAATCGCTGCAGCCCTATTAGCGAGTGATGGAAAGAATGTACTATCTGAAGTACCAGTTTTGTCTGATGTATACACAATTAATGAGGTATTACGTCATTTAAATGCTGAAGTCGTATTTGAAAATAATCAAGTAACAATCGATTCTTCTAAAGAACTAAACATTGAAGCACCATTTGAATATGTACGTAAAATGCGTGCATCTGTTCAAGTAATGGGACCATTATTAGCACGTAACGGTCGTGCTCGTATTGCACTTCCTGGTGGATGTGCAATTGGTTCACGTCCAATTGACCAACATTTAAAAGGCTTCGAAGCAATGGGAGCAAAAGTACAGGTTGGTAACGGTTTTGTTGAGGCATATGTTGAGGGAGAACTAAAAGGAGCTAAAATCTACTTAGACTTCCCAAGCGTAGGCGCGACAGAAAACATTATGTCTGCAGCTACATTAGCAAAAGGGACAACAATTCTTGAAAACGCAGCGAAAGAACCAGAAATCGTTGACTTAGCTAACTTCTTAAATGCGATGGGAGCGAAAGTACGCGGAGCTGGAACTGGAACGATTCGTATCGAAGGCGTTGATAAATTATATGGTGCAAACCACTCTATTATTCCTGACCGTATTGAAGCGGGAACATTCATGGTTGCAGCAGCAATTACTGGTGGAGACATCTTAATTGAAAATGCTGTACCTGAACATTTACGCTCAATTACAGCGAAAATGGAAGAAATGGGTGTTAAAATTATTGAGGAAAACGAAGGTGTACGTGTTATCGGCCCAGATAAGTTAAAAGCGGTTGATATTAAAACTATGCCTCACCCAGGTTTCCCAACAGACATGCAATCACAAATGATGGCATTATTACTACAAGCTGATGGAACAAGCATGATTACAGAAACGGTATTCGAAAACCGCTTTATGCACGTTGAAGAATTCCGTCGTATGAATGCTGATATTAAAATTGAAGGTCGTTCTGTTATTATGAACGGTCCAAACAGCTTACAAGGTGCTGAAGTAGCAGCAACTGACTTACGTGCTGCAGCTGCATTAATCTTAGCTGGTTTAGTATCAGAAGGTTATACTCGTGTAACTGAGTTAAAACATCTTGACCGTGGCTATGTAAACTTCCATAAGAAATTAGCTGCATTAGGTGCAACTATTGAACGTGTAAACGAAAAAGTAGAAGAAGTGAAAGAACAAGAAGTTTCTGATCTTCACGCTTAATTAAAATAGTCTCTATGTCTTTTGACATAGGGGCTATTTTTTTTGGTTATTACTGTTATAGTCAATAAATTCTATACTTATGCACGTACCAGTAAAAATATTTAGAAAATTTCTGTTTTATACTCTTCCCCTTAAGTATGTTCTAAAAGAAAGAGTTGTTCCATAAGAATGAATGGAGTAAAGCTTTTATATTGGAGGAAAATAGGATGAAATTTTCAAAGCCACTTTTTATTACAGTAGCGCTCTTAATAGCGCTCGTTATCATTGTACCTGCAGCCCTTGTTATTCCATTTGCGAAAGCAAAAGTAGGGGAAGAAACGGCCTCTAACACTCCTCCACCGATAGAAAGCATACCAGCTCCAGGAAAAGTAGATACAGCTGTTCAAGTTGCTGTATATCGCGAAAAACAGAAGAAGGTAGAAACATTACCAGTGGAGGAGTATGTGACAGGTGTAGTAGCTTCTGAGATGAATGCCAGTTTTGAAATAGAGGCACTAAAGGCGCAGGCATTAGCAGCGAGAACATTTGTAGTACAACGTATGCTAAGCGGAGGAAAGAAAAATAATGCGGACGTGACAGATACGGTGAAAGATCAAGTGTACAAAAGCAAAGATGAATTGAAGAAGCAATGGGGTAATAACTACGAAAATAATTTGAAGAAAATCGAAGAAGCCGTTTCGAAAACAGCAGGACAAGTTTTAACGTATGATGGAAAACCAATTTCAGCATCCTTCTTTTCAACGAGTAATGGCCGAACAGAAAATGCAGCTGACTATTGGGGAAATGATTATCCGTACTTGAAAAGTGTAGATAGTCCGTGGGATCAAGCCTCTCCAAAGTTTACGAGTGAGCAAACATTTACAGTAGCTGATTTTCAAAAACGTCTCGGTGTGAAAGTGTTAGCAGACGGGAAGGTTGGAAATATTAAAGACCTTACGGAAGGAAAGCGCGTAAAGGATGTAGCTTTTCAAGGAAAAACATTAACAGGAAAAGAAGTTCGTGAAAAGTTAGATTTACGTTCTTCTGATTTTACGTGGAAACAACAAGGAGATAAAATCATCGTTACGACGAAAGGCTTCGGTCACGGCGTTGGTATGAGTCAATATGGGGCGAACGGCATGGCAGCGGAAGGAAAGAAATATACAGATATCGTCGCTCATTACTATAAAGGCGTTGAAATAAAGACGATGAATGATTATGAAGGAAAATTGATGGTGAAGAAATAGGTGTCAGAACTCTGGCATCTATTTTTTTTGTTTAAAATATCATAATTTTCCATTAACTGTTTGATATAATAGGATAAAAAGGCATTTGGGGGAAATGAAATGGCGTTACTAGAGTTGAAACAATTAGGGAAGACGAACCAGTTACCGGCAATTGAGCTAAAGGTTGAGAAAGGACAATGTATTGTTTTGCAATGCAATAATCATACAGCTAAAGTGTTACACCGCATTATTATTGGTGAAGAAGAAGCTTCGACTGGCAATGTACTGTTTGAAGGAGAAGCAATTGGAAAGAAAAATTATTCCCGCATCGGCTTTTGTTTTTTGAAGGATGAGGCATATGATCGTTTGAAGGTGAAAGAATACTTTAAGTTTTTAATAGGGCTTTATGAATCAAAGATAAGTATAGAAGAAGTTGTGCAGTCTGTTGGTCTCCTAGATAAGCTAAACGTTAAAATAGAAAAACTATCATTTTCAGAGAAGCGTCGTCTTCATATTGGACGAATAATGATTCATAATCCGGATTTAATTATTTTGGAAGAACCGGAGCAAAATGTAGATATAGAGAGTACGGTTATTATTCGAAAAGCAATTATGAAAATGAAAGAGCAAGGAAAGGCAATCTTTATTACGTCATCATTTTTATCGGATGCCCTTTCGTTAACAGAGGATGTATACATATTAAACAATGATGGTGTGAAAAAGATAGAAATTGAGCAAGAGGAAGTGGAAGAAGTCGGTGAAGAAAAAGTCATTCAAATGATTCCGCAAATGAAGTTAGAAAGAATACCTGCGAAAGTGAACGATAAAATCATTTTACTTGATCCGATGGAAATCCATTTCATTGAAACGCAAAACGGAGTAACGCATATTCACGTTCGTGAAGGCGATTTCGTATGTGCATTAACATTAAGTGAACTAGAAGCGAGATTAACAGGTTTTGGTTTCTTTAGATGTCATCGCTCGTACCTTATAAATTTACAAAGAGTACGAGAAGTGATTACATGGACTCGTAACAGTTTCAGTTTAATTTTAGACGACGAAAGAAAAAGTTCGATTCCGCTTTCAAAAGGACGCATGGATGAATTAAAAGGTGTGATTGGGCTATAAAAAGTGCTCCAATAAGCTCAACATGCGATTCATTCACCGGTAAAAATACTCCTTTTACCGGTATTTTACTGCGTAAACCCTTTGTTTTTCATATGATTGAGTCAAGAAAAGCGAAACAAACGAACGAAAAGCGCTAAAGCGACTTTCATCTATAAAGAAGAAAAACAAAGGGGATGAAGAAATGACATTGGCAATTGAAATGAAAGATGTAATGAAAAGTTTCAGTGGAAAAACGGCACTTCTAAATGTAAATATTGAGGTGAAGCAAGGAGAGATATTCGGATTCCTCGGACCGAGTGGATCTGGTAAGACGACAACAGTAAAAATTTTAACTTCTCAATTGCTTCATAGTGTTGGAACGGTAAGAGTATTAGGGAAAGATATTACAGGACCAAGTAGCATCGATTACAAACGAATTGGTATTTTAACAGATAACAGCGGCTTATATGAAAGACTTAGCATTTATGATAACTTACTATTATTTTGTGACTTATACGATTGCAAAAAAGAACGAATCGATGAAGTACTAACACAAGTAAATTTATTAGATGATAAAAAAACACCAGTAAAGAAATTATCAAAGGGAATGAAGCAACGCGTCACACTAGCGAGAGCAATCCTTCATAAACCAGATATCCTCTTCTTAGATGAACCAACATCTGCACTTGATCCAGTAAACGTACAAAACATTCATAAAATCTTAAAAGACTTAAATGAAGAAGGAACGACGATTTTCTTAACGACGCACAACATGGATGAAGCAGAAACGCTTTGTAACCGTATTGCCTTCCTTTGTGGCGGAGAAATTGTAGCACTCGATACGCCAGAGAACCTGCGCTTACAATACGCTAAGGATCAAATAGAGGTCGTATTAAAAGGTAAACGAAAAGAAGTAGTGCAAAAAGATGAATTAGGCGCAAATCGTATTTCAGAATGGATGAAAAAGGGCGAACTGTTATCTATTCATTCACACGAACCAACGCTAGGCGATATCTTTATTGAAGTTACTGGGAGGGGATTATAATGACATTTTCAATGAGACGTGTATCAGCTATTTTTAGAAAAGAAGTACAAGATTTTAAGACAAATTCACAAGTGTTGTTAATGGCATTTTTACCAATTATACTTTCATTTTTGTTTAGCAGATTTGGAGTGGGAAAGGAAATGTTAGGTATTACTACTATAACGGCCTTCCTATTTGTCGCAGGCTTTGTTCAATCTATGGTAATTGCAGAAGAAAAAGAAAAACATACATTGCGTGTATTAATGCTATCACCGGCATCTTCGGTTGAAGTTCTACTTGGAAAGAGTTTATTAACATCGGGTCTGACGATGGTCATTTGTATTGTAAATTTATTCATTTTAGATCAGTTAAATATTAATCTTCCATTGGTAGGATTGATATTCTTATGCGGAACTATTTTGTTTATCGTACTTGGAACAATGATCGGATTACTTGCATCTTCTGTACCACAAACATCAATAATTGGAATGCCGATATTAATGACGATGTATTTGGCTGTACAGTTTGAGCCAATGGTTGAAAATAAAGTAATTAAGACGATGATTGGATATCTTCCAACATCTCATATTGTGAAAGCACTTAAAAGCTTAGTAGGTGGGGCGGGATTTAGTAGTATTAGTGGGCATGTATTAAATGTTGCAGTTTGGCTTATTATATCGCTCGTTGTATGTTTAATCGTATATAAAAAGAAACAATTAGACTAAAAACTGAGCTAAAAGTGCTCAGTTTTTTCTTTTTTCTATCATTTCCTCGGAAATTTTACAGTTCTTATACATATTTTTACAGATTTTGTCGAAAAGTAATTAGTTATACGTTGTATAGGATACGTGAATATTGTTCAAAATGATTGCTGAGGTGATGATGGAATGCGAGGAAGAAATAATAAAAAGTCGCAAAAGGTAGTACATTTATTTCAAAAAAGATGGGTGTTTCCGGCACTATACATTGCTTGTGCAGCGGTAATCTTAATGGTTGCGCTATGGTTCCAAGGAGCTAATCCGAAGAAGACTCCAAACCACGATCAAGCAACACCGTATACACAATCGGAAGATCCAGCAGTACCAGTAACGAAATCTTCAGAAGTAGTGAAAATGCCAGCTGCCGCGAATGCGGAAGTAGTCGTACAGAAGAAATTCTATGAAGATGCAGCAACTGAGGCGGAACAAGAAAAAGCACTTGTCTTTTATAACAACACATATTCCCCGAACAAAGGAATTGACATTGCTGCGAAGAATGGAAAAGAATTCAATGTTGCTGCTGCTTTAAGTGGTACAGTAACGAAAGCTGAAAAAGATTCACTTCTTGGTTATGTTGTAACAGTTGATAGTGGAAATGGTGTAGCGGTATCTTATCAAAGCTTAGGCAGTGTGAAAGTAGAAAAAGGTGCAAGAGTTGCACAAGGTGAAGTATTAGGAACATCCGGTCTAAGTGCAATGAATAAAGAGGCAGGCTCTCACGTTCACTTTGAAGTACGTAAAGACAATGTGGCTGTGAACCCTGAACGTTACTTAAATAAATCAGTAACAGAAATTAAAGCTGATGCAGGTGCTGCAAAGGCTACGAATGCTTCTGGTAAAAAAGCTGATGACAAATCTCAAAAAGAAGAGAAGTCAACGAGCACGAAACCAGAAAGTAAAACAGAAGACAAGTCTCAAAAAGAAGAGAAATCAACAAGCGGTTCAACTAGTGACAAAAAAGAAGAACCGAAGAAAGAAGAAAAATCAACAAATGGTTCTACAGAATCATCTAACGATTCTTCTTCACAAGAATAAGAAAGTGAAAAAATCAGTTCCCACTAGGGGAGCTGATTTTTTTATTTTTATCCCGCATTAACGGGCAGTAAGACCCCTACTTCAAAATTCAGTAAAAGCTAAGAAGTTAGGTCGGGCATCAACTGCCCGTAAAAGCCCGATTGGTGAAAGCTAATAATCAGTGGGAAATGGCACCCACTGATTAAAGTTTCACTTTATATAAAAATACTCAATTTCGAGAAAAAAGTTGCAAAAACAAGGAAAAATGACGAGATTCTCGAATATATATTACAAAAGGGAGGGGATACTGTGTCATTTTTATTTGTTCTGTCGACTGCTATTATTTTATTGTTTGTTTTATTCACCTTATATTATTATATTGCCGGTAAGAAAGAGGTTCCCCACCATCAATTATTAGAAGAAGAGTTTGAAAGAGAAGAATGACGCCTTATACATAAGGTGTCATTTTTTTTCGTCAAAATAGTCACTGTTAACGTATTTCTCACAAAAAAACGTAATTTTTCTTAACTTAGTCCGCAAAAATAGTGAACATGTAGCATATATCAGTAGTGCGGGCAATACAATGGTATAAACCAAAGCAAAGAGAGTGTTTGAGGTGAGAAATCGTGAATCATTTCATTATAAATCCAAGAATGTTTAACGCTTACAAACAGCACTCACACTTACTTCTTAGTCGTATGCAGCGAGGCTCATTTCACCCTTCTCACATCCAAATTAGGGAGGCGAGTGGTGTGCACGATTACATCAAAGAGAGAACTATCAAGATTGGTAAGTATATCGTGGAGACAAGAAAGACAGTGCGTGTCATTGCAAAGGAATTTGGGGTATCAAAGAGTACAGTCCATAAAGATTTAACAGAGCGTCTACCAGAAATTAATCCAGAGCTCGCAAATGAAGTGAAAGAAATTCTTGATTATCATAAGTCTATTCGTCATTTAAGAGGTGGAGAAGCAACAAAGCAAAAGTATAGAAAAGAAGATGTAGAGAAGCCTGTACGTCAATAATGTTACAGTAGCAAACATTCCGTTCACATTCGGTAATATTTTTCAGAAGAATTCTTTTTGCGAATATTACGTTTCTGTTAAATTTATGATAAAATCAGAAATTAGGTGAAAAGAATTCGGGTGTAACCTGATTTTGAATATCGAGGAGGAAAAAACGGGAATGTTTGCGCGAGATATCGGAATTGACCTAGGTACGGCTAACGTATTAATTCATGTTAAAGGTAAGGGTATTGTATTAAATGAGCCATCTGTTGTGGCAATTGATCGTAATAGTGGTAAAGTATTAGCAGTAGGTGAAGAAGCGAGAAGCATGGTGGGACGTACGCCTGGTAATATTGTAGCAATTCGTCCACTTAAAGATGGTGTAATCGCAGACTTCGAAATTACAGAAGCAATGTTAAAGTATTTCATTAACAAATTGGACGTAAAGAGCTTCTTTTCAAAACCTCGTATTTTAATTTGTTGTCCAACAAATATTACATCAGTAGAACAAAAAGCAATTCGTGAAGCTGCTGAACGTTCAGGTGGTAAAACAGTATTTTTAGAAGAAGAACCAAAAGTAGCCGCAGTTGGTGCTGGTATGGAAATCTTCCAACCAAGCGGTAACATGGTTGTTGATATTGGTGGAGGTACAACAGATATCGCTGTACTATCTATGGGTGATATTGTTACCTCTTCCTCTATCAAAATGGCTGGCGATAAGTTTGATATGGAGATCTTAAACTATATTAAACGTAAGTATAAGCTATTAATCGGAGAACGTACTTCAGAAGATATTAAAATTAAAGTTGGTACAGTATTCCCAGGTGCACGTAGCGAAGAACTTGAAATTCGCGGACGTGACATGGTAACAGGCTTACCACGTACAATTACAGTATGCTCTGAAGAAATTACAGAAGCATTAAAAGAAAATGCAGCTGTTATTGTACAAGCTGCAAAAGGCGTATTAGAGCGCACACCACCAGAATTATCTGCAGATATCATCGACCGCGGTGTTATTCTAACAGGCGGTGGAGCTTTACTACACGGTATCGACATGCTTCTAGCAGAAGAACTAAAAGTACCAGTATTAATTGCTGAAAACCCAATGCACTGCGTTGCGGTTGGTACAGGTATTATGTTAGAGAATATCGACAGATTACCAAAGCGTGCTTTGAGATAATTTGAAAGAACTAAGGCTAATGCCTTAGTTCTTTTTTTTCGTTTTTATATTTTTTTATTTTGATTTTTTGCGAAAATGGAAGGAAAATAGAGAAATGTGAAGGAAACAGGTAAAATATTCATATATATGGTTAAATTTAATATTTCCTTAATTGAAAACGTTTATAATATAATGAGTCGAATACGACATTAAGGCAAATAATGTTTCAATACATATTGCCTTTCCCTAATTTGGGCATACACTCCTTTCCACCTCCGTGTCAGTTGCAAAAATGTGCAACTATTTTAATGGAATAGAGTGTGTGCATTTTTTTTAGGAAGTTGTACTAAATATAAAATGTTACTTTGTAATGACAAACAATAAACAAAATGGGATAATAGCAATATGTCCAAGTGGTAAGACCAATATTGCAAAAGGGGCGATTGTTATATGCTAAATATAGAACAAATTAAAGAAATCATTCCTCACCGCTATCCATTTTTACTTGTTGATAAAATATTAGAAGTAGATGAAGGTAAAAGAGCGGTTGGGATTAAAAATGTATCCGCAAACGAAGAATTCTTTAACGGACACTTCCCTGACTATGCAGTTATGCCTGGTGTACTTATTGTAGAAGCATTAGCACAAGTCGGAGCAGTTGCAGTATTAAAGAAAGAAGAAAACCGCGGAAGACTTGCTTTCTTTGCAGGTATCGACAATTGCCGTTTCAAAAAACAAGTACGCCCAGGTGATCAACTTCGTCTAGAAGTAGAAATGACACGCGTACGCGGCCCAATTGGAAAAGGAAAAGCAATCGCAACAGTAGATGGTGAAGTTGCATGTGAGGCAGAAATTACATTTGCGATTGGTGATAAAAAAGAATAGATAGTACTAAAAAATCTCCTTGTGAAAAGACAAGGGGATTTTTTAGTTTCTGCTATATAACAATGAAACGATAATATACAAACTAATCAGAAAATATCTTGTAAATAGATGGTAATTACCATATACTTACTTTATTATTTATCTAGAAAACAGGATAAGTGATAAAGGTAATAAAGAAATAAGGGCATTGTCATATTGTTAAGATACTTAAATAAGACAAAGTAGAATGTTATTGATTATGATGAAATATGGGGAAAACAGCAAAAAATTAATTAGACGTATGAAATCGAGCATAAAAGAGAGAAAAGGGAAATGTCGCATTTCACAAAAGGAGATTATGAATATGTTCGGGAGAAAGAAAAGAAAACCATTACGACAATTAATTACACATAAAGAGCCTAAATCGCGTATTACAGAACAATACCGTAACATTCGTACAAACATTGAGTTTACATCTGTAGATAATCATGTTCGTTCTATTATTGTTACTTCAGCCGATCCAGGTGATGGGAAAACAACAACAATCGCAAACTTAGCAGTTGTTTTCGGACAACAAGGAAAGAAAGTTTTATTAATTGGAGCTGACTTGCGTAAGCCGACGATACAAAACTTATTTGCTATTCATAGTTCAAATGGGTTAACGAACCTATTATCAGGACAAGCGAAACTCGTGCAATGCATTCAAAAAACAGATATAGAGAACGTATACTTAATGGCAGCAGGTCCAATCCCGCCAAACCCAGCAGAACTATTAGGGAGCCGGGCAATGGACGAGGCGTTGCTAGAAGCATATAACATGTTTGATATTATATTAATCGACACACCACCTGTCCTTGCGGTTACAGATGCACAAATACTAGCGAATAAATGTGATGGAATCGTACTCGTTGTACGAAGTGAAAAGACAGAAAAAGATAAAATCGTAAAAGCGAAACAAATATTAGATAAAGCATCAGGCAAACTACTAGGTGTTATTTTGAACGATAAAAGAGAAGAAAAAGAACAGTATGGTTATTACTAAAATATGAAAAGGCCAACAAAAATTTGTTGGCTTTTTTGATTTCTGAAAATTATTTATCAAGTTATACATTGTAAAAAGCATGATATGATAAAATTTTTGGGAAATCATTGGAATGTGTTGTCATATTTAAGATTATTTTGTAAGATTAAACTTGTTTCTTGTGAACAAATATAGAACTGAATTATTAAAAATAAAAAATGTAAGATTTATATGTTATAATTTTTCCTATGTGTAAATTTTAGAAAGTTGGAGGAACCTATGGAAGAAACAATTAGTCTAAAAGAGTTATTTCATATCTTAAAAAAACGTTTAGCAATGATCCTCGTAATCGCCTTTGGTGCAGCTATTGTAAGTGCTATCATTAGCTTTTTCTTCATGACACCAATCTATCAATCTTCGACGCAAATTCTTGTTAACCAGAAGAAGCAAGAAGGGGCAATGTTCCAAGCTGGTGAAATTCAAACGAATATTCAATTAACGAATACATATAAGGTTATTATTAAAAGTCCAGTAATCTTAGAACAAGTGAATGAAAAATTAAATTTAAATATGACAGCCCAAGCGCTAACTAGAAAGATTAATGTTGCGAATGAAAAGGATTCACAAGTAATCTCTGTAACAGCTGAGGATAAAAATCCAAAACTAGCTCGTGATATTGCAAATGCAACTGCAGATGTATTTAAAGGTGAAGTTGCAAAAATTATGAACGTTGATAACGTAACAGTACTATCTAAAGCAGAAGTTGCAGAAAATCAATCTCCAATTAAACCACGTCCAATGTTAAATGTGGCAATTGCTTTCATTGTTGGTTTAATGGCTTCAGTTGGTCTTGCATTCTTACTAGAGTACTTAGATAACACAGTGAAAAAAGAAGAAGATGTAGAAAATTTACTTGGCTTACCAGTATTAGGGATTGTAGCTCGTATGGATGAAGAAACAATGAACGTGAAATCACACGCTCCATCATCAAGAAAAGTGAGGGGACAAACAATTGGCTCTTAATTTATTTAAAAAGAAAAAGAATCATCGTCAACGCCGTCAATTAATTGCTCATCAACAACCGAAATCACCAATTTCAGAACAATATCGTAATATTCGAACGAATATTGAATTTGCAGCTGTTGATACGAATTTACATTCATTAATGGTCACGTCTGCAAATCCAAGTGAAGGGAAAACAACAACGACAGCGAATATGGCTGTTGTGTTTGCTCAACAAGGAAAAAAAGTATTATTAATTGATGCAGATATGCGTAAACCAGCAATGCATCAAATGTTCCAAGTAGATAACATTTTCGGATTAACGAACGTATTAACACATAGTGAACGTTTAGAAAAATGTGTACAAACGACATCTGTAGACAATCTACACTTTTTAGCTTGTGGTCCAATCCCACCAAATCCGGCTGAATTGTTAGGCTCAAAATCAATGAAAGAACTTCTTGGACAAGCATACAGCATGTACGACTTAGTTATTTTTGATATGCCACCAATTTTAGCTGTAACCGATGCGCAAATTATGGCAAATGTATGTGATGCTTCTATTCTTGTTGTTCGTAGTGAATCAACAGAAAAAGAGACAGCAGTAAAAGCAAAAGGATTGTTAGAATCGGCTAAAGGTAAATTGTTGGGCGTTGTTCTAAACGATCGTGAACGTGAAAACGGCTTATATTATTACTACGGTGCAAACTAATTTTAAAGTGAGATATGGTAAAAACATATCTCCTTTTTTCCCTTGAATATGAGCAATATCTCATATTCAAGGGAAAAAAGATCTTTATAGGAGAGAGGGAGGATGAAACAAATGATAGATTTACATTGTCACATTTTACCTGGTATCGATGATGGTGCACAGACAGTGACCGATAGTTTAGCAATGGCACAACAAGCCGTGTTAGAAGGAATACATACCATTGTCGCAACGCCGCACCATCAAAATGGCAAATATGTAAATGAACGTACCTCAATTATTCATCACGTAAAACAACTAAATGATGAACTACAACAACATAATATTCCACTTACCATTTTACCTGGGCAAGAAGTCAGATTATATGGTGATTTATTAGAAGACTATGAAGCTGGTAAAATCGTTACTTTAAATGAAACAAATAAATATATATTCATTGAATTTCCATCGAATCACGTACCTCGTTATGCCGAACAATTATTATACGAATTACGTGTAAAGGGAATGATTCCAATTATTGTTCATCCGGAACGTAATGCCGAGTTAATCGAGCGGCCAGATAAGTTATATAACCTTGTTAATAAAGGTGCACTTACGCAAGTAACAGCAGGGAGTTTACTAGGGAATTTCGGTAAAAAAATTAAAAAATTCTCACTACAGCTTGTAGAACATAATTTAACACATATGGTCGCTTCAGATGCACATAACACAACTTCAAGAGGATTTCATTTAGCAGAAAGTTATGAACTGATTGAGAAAGAATTCGGAATGAATGTTATGAGTGATTTAAAAGAAAATCCGTACTTATTAATTAGTGGGAAAGCAATTTACAAAGAAGATCCAGAACAAATTCGTCGTAAAAAATTGTTCGGTATTTTTTAAATAAAGAATCGGTGATGTCTCCTAACCGTTATCAATGGGGGCACTCGGTCGTGCTGTGGGTAGAAATTTTTATTTCGAACCTACCTTAGACGCTTGTCGTCGGGAGTATGGCGTGAGGATGGGTTAGATGCCCATAATTTATTTTTAATAGAAACTCTACCTATGGAGTTATAAAAATGACTCTATAGGTAGGGTTTTTGTTATTGTTACATAAAAATAAATAGATTTATAGGGGGAGTATAATTGAAAAAAGTAAGAAAAGCAATTATCCCAGCTGCTGGTCTTGGGACAAGATTTTTACCAGCAACGAAGGCGATGCCGAAAGAAATGTTACCTATCGTCGATAAACCGACAATTCAATACATAATAGAAGAAGCAATTGAATCAGGAATTGAAGATATTATTATTGTTACTGGAAAAGGAAAGCGAGCGATTGAAGATCATTTTGATCATTCATTTGAACTAGAACAAAACCTTTTAGAAAAAGGGAAGTATGAAATGCTTGAAAAAGTACAAGCTTCTTCAAAAATTAACATTCATTACATAAGACAAAAAGAACCGAAGGGTTTAGGGCATGCAGTATGGTGTGCACGTAAATTTATTGGAAATGAACCATTTGCGGTATTACTTGGTGATGATATTGTGCAAGCAGAAACGCCATGTTTACGTCAATTAATGGATCAATATGAAGATACACAATCATCCGTTATTGGTGTACAAACAGTACCAGAAAATGAAACACATCGTTACGGTATTATTGATCCAGTTGAACAAAATGATCGCCGTTATCAAGTACGCCAATTTGTTGAAAAGCCAGCTCTAGGAACTGCGCCATCAAATTTAGCAATTATGGGTCGTTACGTATTAACGCCAGAAATTTTTATGTTCCTTGAAAATCAACAAACAGGTGCTGGTGGGGAAATTCAATTAACAGATGCGATTCAGCGTTTAAATGAAATTCAACGTGTATTTGCGTATGACTTTGAAGGCACTCGTTATGACGTTGGAGAGAAGTTTGGATTTATTAAGACAACGATTGAAATGGCACTTCAAAATGAAGAATTAAAAGTTGATTTAATGGAATATATGAAAGAACTTGTAAAAAAGGAAGAGGTATATTCATAAGGAAATGTTCTTTTTTATTATCGATAAGATACGAATTATATAAAGAAGGGAACAGATATATTGAGTTATCGAAAACGGCTATCATTATTAATTTTATTAGATTCATTTATAGTATTAACTGCCGTGTATTTAAGTTATTGGTTTATACATCCAAATGTATTAAACAAAATTCCTATGACAGTAGTTATTAGTTCTATTACATTATTGTGTAGTCATCATATTTTTGCTGCTATTTATAAGCTTTATAACAAAGCGTGGGAATATGCAAGTATCGGAGAATTAAAGCAAATATTTAAGGCGATTACGCTTTCAATTGTAGTAACGGCAATCGTTCAACAAATTGTAAATCACGATATTTATGTTCGTATTTTAGCAATCGCATGGATGTTACATTTATTATTAATAGGTGGTTCTCGCTTCGTATGGCGTATGTTCCGTGATACATATATTACAAAAACTACTGATAAAAAACGAACATTGATTATTGGTGCTGGTTCAGCAGGGACAATGGTAGTACGTCAGTTGCAACATAATAAAGAAGCTGATTTATATCCAATTGCATTTGTTGATGATGATAAAAATAAGCAAAAATTAGAAATTTATAATGTGCCGGTTGTTGGTACAACAAATCATATTAAAGAAATTGTAGAAGATAATGATATAGAACATATTATTATTGCTATTCCTTCTTTAAATAGAAGTCAAATCAATGAAATTTTTGAGAAGTGTAGAAAAACAAAAGCGAAAACGCAAATTGTACCGATGCTAGAAGACCTCTTAGATGGTAAACTCTCTGTTAATGAATTCCGTGATGTACAAGT
Source organism: Bacillus cereus group sp. BfR-BA-01441 (assembly GCF_022663075.1). NCBI lineage: Bacteria > Bacillati > Bacillota > Bacilli > Caryophanales > Bacillaceae > Bacillus > Bacillus cereus group sp. BfR-BA-01441. The sequence continues at coordinate 41,544 of NZ_JAKUEU010000025.1, read as the reverse complement.
AGAAGATTTATTAGGGAGAGAACCAATAAAGTTAGATGATGCAGGTATTGGGGAAAAGATTACAGACAAAACGATTTTAGTAACAGGTGCCGGTGGATCAATTGGATCAGAAATTTGCCGTCAAGTGATGAAGTATAGACCTGCAAAAATCGTACTTTTAGGACATGGTGAAAACAGTATTTATAATATCGAAATGGAAATGAGAGTTACCTATAAAGATGCGGTTGAAATTACGACAGAAATTGCTGACGTACAAGATCGTCATAAAATCTTTGAAATAATGAAAAGGCATCAACCATATATCGTATATCATGCTGCGGCACATAAGCATGTTCCTTTAATGGAGCGTAATCCAGAGGAAGCCGTTAAAAATAACATTTTTGGTACGAAAAATGTAGCTGAAGCGGCAGATACGTTTAAAGTAAATACGTTTGTAATGGTTTCTACAGATAAAGCTGTAAATCCGACAAATGTAATGGGGGCTACAAAACGATTTGCAGAAATGATTGTCCAACATATGGCAGCTGTAAGTACTAGTACACGTTTTGTTGCTGTTAGGTTTGGTAATGTCCTAGGGAGTAGGGGAAGTGTAATTCCTCTGTTTAAGAAACAAATTCAAAAGGGTGGACCTGTAACAGTTACTCACCCAGATATGATTCGTTACTTTATGACAATACCAGAAGCTTCTAGATTAGTGATTCAAGCTGGTACGTTAGCTAGAGGTGGGGAATTATTTGTTCTCGATATGGGAGACCCAGTGAAAATTGTAGATTTAGCAAAAAATTTAATTACTCTTTCAGGTTTTTCTATTGAAGAAATCGGAATTGAATTTACTGGATTAAGACCAGGTGAAAAAATGTATGAAGAGTTATTAAATGAAGGTGAAATCCATCCAGAACAAATATTCCCTAAAATTCACATAGGAAAAGCTGTTTTGATAGATCAAGTAATTCTAAGACGGTTTATGAATGATTTTGGTGAAATGAGTAAAGAGGAAATACGAGAACGATTATTAGGTATTGCTAATAATAAAGTTAGTATTGAAAATTAATTTTTGGAAGGAAGTTTTTGTAATGGGAGATAGAATATTGCTGTCATCACCGCATATGAGTGATGAAGGTTATGAAATGCAGTATGTTAAGGAAGCTTTTGATACAAATTGGATCGCGCCACTTGGGGAAAATGTGAATGGATTTGAAAGAGAATTAGCTATGAAAGTAGGATCTAATGCAGCGGCAGCACTATCTTCTGGGACAGCAGCAATTCATTTGGCTTTAAAATCAGCTGGAGTAGGAGAGGGAGATATAGTTTTCTGCCAAACACTTACCTTCTCAGCTACAGCAAATCCTATTATTTATCAAAATGCTACTCCTGTTTTCATAGATAGTGATTATGAAACGTGGAATATGTGTCCTAAAGCATTGGAAGAGGCTTTTAAAAAGTATCCCAATGTAAAGGCAGTTATAGTAGTTCACCTTTATGGTCTGTCCGCGGATATGGATAAGATTATTGAACTTTGTAAAAAATACGATGTTACTTTAATTGAAGATGCTGCGGAATCTTTGGGAACTTATTATAAAGGTAAACATACAGGTAGTTTTGGAGAGTATGGTATTTTTTCTTTTAATGGTAATAAAATCATTACTACTTCTGGTGGCGGTATGCTTGTTTCTAATGATGAAGAAAGAGTTTCAAAGGTAAGATTTTGGGCTACTCAAAGTAGAGACCAGGCAAGACATTATCAACACAGTGAATTAGGATTTAACTATCGTATGAGTAATGTAGTTGCTGGAATTGGTAGAGGGCAACTTAAAGTATTAGATCAAAGGGTTCAAAAAAAAAGATACATATTTGATTTTTATAAGAAAGAATTAGGAAATCTTGAAGGAATTGAATTTATGCCTAGTAATGAGTGGAATGAACCGAACTATTGGTTAAGTTCTATGACACTAAACGGTAAGATTCGTCCAATAGATGTGATGGAAGCTCTTGAAAAAGAAAATATTGAATCTAGACCAGTTTGGAAGCCAATGCATATGCAGCCGTTCTTTGAGAAATATGATTTTGTTGGTACAGATGTATCAGAAAAACTTTTTGAGAATGGTATATGTTTACCAAGCGATACGAAGATGACAGAAGCAGATTTAGAAAAAGTGGTGAAAATTATTAAAGGGTTGTGGATAGCATAATGAGGGGTTCTAAAGTTGGTATCTATGGTAGGTTTATAAAAAGGCCGATGGATTTTATCCTGTCTTTAATCGCTATTATAGTGCTGAGTCCAGTACTTCTTATAGTTTCTTTTCTTGTAAAAACTAAATTGGGTAGCCCGGTATTATTTAAACAAGAGCGACCAGGGTTGCATGGAACTATTTTTAAAATGTATAAATTTAGAACTATGACGGATGAAAAGAATGAAAACGGTGAGCTACTACCTGATAGTGTAAGACTTACTAAGTTCGGGAATTTTTTACGTTCAACATCACTTGATGAGTTACCAGGTTTATTCAATATCCTTAAAGGTGATATGTCAATTATAGGACCAAGGCCTTTATTAGTTCAGTATTTACCATTATATAATGAACATCAAAAGCGTCGCCATGAAGTTAGGCCCGGGTTGTCAGGGTTAGCGCAAGTTAATGGGCGTAATGCTATTAGTTGGGAAGAGAAATTTAATTATGATGTAGAGTATGTAGATCGTGTAAGTTTCACTACAGATTGGAAGATTATTCTTTTAACAATTAAGAAGGTTTTTATTAGAGAAGGGATTAATTCAGAAACTGCTGCTACGATGGAACCATTTAAAGGAAATGGAAAAGGAAGTATAAAATTATGAAAGAAAAACTTCTTATAATAGGAGCTAGTGGCCACGGAAGAGTCATAGCTGATATCGCACTGAAAATGAATAAATGGCAGAGCATTGCTTTTTTAGATGATAATGAAAATGTAGGATCTTCAATGGGAATAGAAATAATTGATAAATCAGCAAGTATCTCAAAGTATATAGATGATTACGATTTTTTCGTTGGAATTGGTAATAATGTTATACGAGAGAAGATACAGAGACAACTTGAAGCTGAAGAGGCGAGTATCCCGGTTTTAATTCATCCGAGTGCAATTATTGGAGAACAGGTTTATTTGGAAGCAGGAACTGTAGTTATGGCAGGAGCGGTAATTAACTGTTGTACTAAAATCGGGAAAGGATGCATTATTAATACTGCCTCCACGGTGGATCATGACAATGTAATTGAAGACTATGTTCATGTATCACCGGGAGCCCATTTAGCTGGGACAGTGAAAGTTGGAAGAGGTACTTGGTTGGGAACTGGTAGTGTAGTAAGTAATAATATAAATATTACACATAGCTGTAAAATTGGTGCAGGTGCCGTGGTAATTAGAGATATAACTGAATCTAGAACTTATGTAGGGGTTCCGGTGAGGAGAATTTAATTTATGAATGTCTTATTTTTAACACTTCTAGATTTTTCAACAATTAAAGAAAAGGGCATATACACTGATTTGATGCGAGAGTTTACAAATGATGGAAATAATGTCTATATTATTTCTCCGATTGAAAAGAGAAAACGACAAAAAACAAAGTTGATTGATGAGGGAAATTGTAAAATATTAAAATTACAAATCGGTAATATTCAAAAAACTAACATGATTGAAAAGGGTATTTCAACTTTAACCTTGGAATCTAAGTTTTTAAAAGGTATTAAAAATTACTTTTCAGATGTTAAATTTGACTTAGTGTTATATTCAACACCGCCAATAACGCTTCAAAAGGCGGTTGAATATGTACAAAAAAGAGATAATGCAAAAACATATTTATTGCTAAAAGATATTTTCCCTCAAAATGCAGTAGATTTAGGTATGATAAAGAAAAAAGGAATTGGAAGTTTACTTTATAAATATTTTAGGACTAAGGAAAAAAAATTGTATAGCATCTCAAATTATATTGGATGCATGTCACAAGCTAATGTGAATTTCTTATTACAAAATAATCCAGAAATATCTCCAGATATTGTTGAAGTATGTCCAAATAGCATAGAACCTTTAATTGTAAAAAAGGATGTAAGGAAGAGTAATGAAGTTAAGGCTAAATATAGGATACCAATTGATAAAACGGTCTTTATTTACGGAGGAAATCTTGGCAAGCCACAAGGAATTGACTTTTTAATAGAGTGTCTCAAAACTAACAAGAATAATGATCAAGTGCACTTTGTTATAGTTGGAGCGGGGACGGAGTTCCCTAAATTAAAAACATGTATTAATAAAGAGAATTTAACTAATACACAATTATTTTCTCAACTACCAAAGGATGAGTATGATATTCTAGCAAATTCCTGTGATGTTGGGTTAATATTCCTTGATAAAAGATTTACGATACCTAACGTTCCTTCAAGAATTCTATCATATATGCAAGCTTCGATGCCTATTTTAGCAGCAACTGATATAAATACGGATATTGGTGAGATTATTGAAGATGGTGGATTTGGTCTATGGTGCGAGAGTAGTAATAGTGAGAGCTTTAATGAAAAGCTAAATCAAATGTGTAACAGAGACTCGAGAGAATCTATGGGGATTAATGCTAGGAGATACTTAGAAGCTAATTATACAGCAAGAAAATCATATGAAATAATAATGAATCATTTCAAATAATATGAAAAGAGGCAACTAATATGTTTAAGGATAAAACTTTATTAATAACAGGTGGTACAGGTTCTTTTGGTAATGCAGTAATGAAAAGATTTTTAGATACTGATATAAAAGAAATTCGTATTTTCTCACGCGATGAAAAAAAACAGGATGATATGCGAAAACTTTATAGTAATGACAAATTGAAATTTTACTTAGGAGATGTAAGAGATTTATCAAGTGTTAAAAATGCTATGCATGGTGTAGATTATGTTTTTCATGCAGCTGCATTAAAGCAGGTTCCTTCATGTGAATTTTTCCCGTTAGAAGCAGTAAAGACTAATATTATAGGTACCGATAATGTACTGACGGCTTCTATAGAATATAATGTGAAGAAAGTTATCTGTTTATCTACAGATAAAGCGGCTTATCCAATCAATGCTATGGGTATTTCGAAAGCAATGATGGAAAAAGTGTTTGTGGCAAAATCAAAAACAGTATCTCCAGAGAGCACACTTATTTGCGGTACAAGATATGGTAATGTTATGGCTTCACGTGGATCAGTTATTCCACTATTTATAGAGCAAATTAAAGCGGGCCAACCCCTAACTGTGACTGACCCTAATATGACAAGATTCCTTATGAGCTTAGAAGAGGCAGTAGAATTAGTAGTATTTGCATTTCAAAATGCTGCAGCTGGGGATATTATGGTTCAAAAATCTCCTGCAAGTACCATTGGTGATCTTGCTCAAGCTGTAAAGGAATTATTTAACGTTGATAATGAAATTAAGGTAATTGGTACACGCCACGGAGAGAAGCGTTATGAGACATTATTAACGAAGGAAGAGTACGTGGTAGCGGAAGATTTAGGAGGTTTCTTTAGGGTTCCTGCGGATCGAAGAGATCTTAACTATGATAAGTATTTTGCAGAAGGAAATCAAAAACTTACTACTGTTGGAGAATATAATTCAGATAATACACAAATCCTTGATATTGAGCAAATTAAAGAAAAATTATTAGAATTAGATTATGTAAAACAAGAACTTGAGGAATGGAATAAGACGAATATTTATTCAATGAATTAGAGGGCGGGATAACTAATGAAAATTCTTGTTACAGGTGCAAAGGGCTTCCTTGGAAGAAACCTTGTTGCCGAACTTAAAAATCAGGGATATAAAGATATATTCGAATTTTCTAGAGAAGATAATATTACATTACTTGAAATGTATACGAGAGAATGTGATTTTGTTTTCCATTTAGCTGGTGTGAATAGACCTAAGGATGAAAATGAATTTATGGAAGGAAATGCGGGGTTTACATCTCAATTACTAAACTTATTAAAAGAGCATGGTAATAAGGCCCCTGTACTTATTACTTCTTCTATTCAGGCAGAAAATAATAATCCTTATGGAAAAAGTAAAAAAGCTGGTGAAGAGGCGGTATTTAATTACTCTAAAGAAACTGGTGCTACAGCTTATGTATATAGACTTCCTAACTTATTTGGAAAGTGGAGTAAACCTAATTACAATACGGTAGTAGCTACATTTTGTCACAATATTGCTAGAGGCTTAGATATTCAAGTGAATGATCCAGATGTAGAACTAAATCTTTGCTATATAGATGATGTGTTGGAGGAATTTTTCAAAGCTTTGAATCAAACCCCAACTATACAGGATGATTATTGTTGTGTGCCTGTAACGCATAACATTAAACTTGGCGAGTTAGCTAATGTTATCAATAGTTTTAAAGAAGGTAGAGAGAATCTAAGTATTTCAAATATGGGGGATGCCCTAACTAAAAAACTTTATAGTACATATTTAAGTTTTTTACCAGAGGATAAATTTGCATACGATTTAAAAATGCACAGTGATCATAGAGGGTCATTTACAGAGTTTATTAGAACACCAGAGCGCGGGCAAGTTTCTATAAATATATCAAAACCAGGAATTATTAAAGGAAATCATTGGCATCACACTAAAAATGAGAAGTTTTTAGTGGTGAGTGGTGAAGGTTTAATTCGATTTAGAAAGATAGATTCAGCTGATATTATTGAATATCGAGTGAGTGGAGAAAAATTACAAGTTGTTGATATACCGGTTGGATATACACATTCAATTGTAAATGTAGGAGAAAATGATCTCGTTACAGTAATGTGGGTAAACGAATGTTTTGATCCAGAAAGACCAGACACTTATTTTTTGGAGGTATAGTTGATGAAAAAATTAAAAGTTATGACAGTTGTAGGTACTAGGCCGGAGATTATAAGGCTATCAGCTGTGATAAATAAACTAGAAGAATCAAAATCAATAGAACATATTCTTGTTCATACAGGCCAAAATTATGATTATGAATTAAACGAAGTATTTTTTACCGATTTTAAATTAAAGAAACCAGACTATTTTTTAAATGCGGCAACTGGAACTGCGGTGGAAACTATTGGGAATATACTGGTGAAGATTGATCCTATTATGGAGAAGGTTAAACCAGATGCACTTTTAGTTTTAGGCGACACAAATAGTTGCTTATGTGCTATTGCAGCTAAAAGAAGACATATTCCAATTTTCCACATGGAAGCAGGGAATAGATGTTTTGATCAAAGGGTACCTGAAGAAACTAATAGAAAAATTGTTGATCATACAGCAGATATTAATCTAACTTACAGTGATATCGCGAGGGAATATTTACTCCGAGAAGGAATACCAGCAGATAGAATTATTAAAACAGGAAGTCCAATGTTTGAGGTTCTAAATTCAAGAAAGAAGGATATTGAGAACTCAGACGTATTAGAAAGATTAGAGCTGGAAGAGGATAAATATTTTGTAGTGTCTACTCATAGAGAAGAAAATATTAATTCGGAAATTAATTTTCTAGATTTAGTAGAGAGTTTAAACGCGATTGCAGAAAAGTATAATATGCCTGTGATTGTAAGTACACATCCTAGAACGAAAAAGATGATTGATAATAAGGGGATAAAATTTAATCCATTAGTGAAAACATTAAAACCTTTAGGATTTAATGATTATGTAAAACTCCAAATTAAGTCTAAAGCAGTTCTTAGTGATAGTGGAACTATTAGTGAAGAATCTTCAATACTTGGATTTAGGGCACTAAATATCAGACAAGCCCATGAAAGACCAGAGGCAATGGAAGAAGCGTCTGTTATGATGGTAGGTCTAAAGAAAGAACGTATATTACAAGGATTAGCGGTATTAGAAGTGCAAGAGAAAAATATATTAAGACTTGTTGGAGATTATAGTATGCCTAATGTATCAGAGAAGGTACTTAGAATAATTCTGTCATATACAGATTATGTTAATAGAGTTGTTTGGGGAAAATAAAATTAATAAATCTTTTATAACTTAAAATGATTGCTTTTGGTGTAAAATATTATCATATAATAAAATGACAGTTAATATACGTTACTTATAGTTTTATTTTTAGTTAAGTGATATCTTTTTGATTGTCGGTTTATAAGAAGAAGTGCGTATTTAATTGAATCCCTTCTGTTTTTTTAGAGAAGGGATTGGATTATCAAATGTAAGTGGTAACTAGTTTTGTTCCCTAGGCGCCTTACCAATAGAGAATACAATTACTATCAATGTAGATTGATGGTATTCTTTTTTTAGTATATTAAAAGATATATGTATGGGGATTATCATAAATTTTCATTATTAATTATAAGATTTAATATTCTTATACAATTCTTTCAATGTTTATAGAGGTTATTGAGTTGTGTAGAGTTAGGTGAGAGATTAATTACAAGTTTTATTCAATGAATAATTATCCAGATAAGACAAAATTATATAGGTAAAACTTGTAAATCTTGTTGGGGATTTCCTTGGAATGTTTAACAAGATTGTTTAGAGAGAGGAATAAAAATATGAACATTATGGTTTTTGATGTTCCAGCAGAAAGCGGAGGAGCATTATCCATCTTAAATGATTTTTATAATGAGGTAGTTGAGAGTAAAGAAAAAAATGTTAATTGGTTTTTTGTACTAAGTACACCTAAATTAGAGGAAACAGATAATATAAAGGTACTACAATTTCCATGGATTAAGAAAAGTTGGGGACACCGTTTTTACTTTGATCAAGTTATAGCTCCAAAGTTGGTGAAAAAGTATAAAGTGGATAAGGTGCTTTCATTTCAAAATATTACAATTCCGCGGATAAAATGTGAACAAATTCTTTATGTGCATCAACCTTTACCATTTGTGGAGTATAAATTTTCAATTAAAGAGAATAAAAAATTCTGGATATATCAAAATGTAATAGGGCGCAATATAATCAGTTCAATAAAAAAAGCAAAGTATGTTATTGTTCAAACTCAATGGATGAAAAAAGCTTGCATAGAAAAAGCTCGAATTGAAGAAAATAAAATTGAAGTTATACCGCCAACTATTAATGTGGAAATAAAAAAATATTTTGAACCTAATGAGAAGGCATTAAAAACTTTTTTTTATCCTGCTAGTGAAAGTGCGTATAAAAATCATAGGATAATTGTAGAAGCTTGTCAGCAATTAAAAAAAGTAACGGACATAGATTATGAAGTGATTTTTACATTAAACGGAAATGAGAATCAGGATATTATAGATTTGTATAAAAAAGTACAAAATGAAAAATTACCTATTCGTTTTGAAGGGTTAAAAACAAGGGAAGAAGTTTTTGAAGCATATGCTAAGTCCATTTTGCTGTTCCCCTCCTATATTGAAACCTTTGGTATGCCTTTACTTGAAGTACGGATGTGTCAAGGAGTTATACTTGCAGCAGATACACCATTTGCAAAAGAAATACTTGAGGATTATGAAAACGTAGGTTTTTTTGATGCGTTTAATTCAAGAGAATTAAGTGTATTAATGTGTCAATATCTTCAAAAACAGAGGAAATATAATGATTCACATGAGGTTCAACATAAAAACAATAAAACAAAATTATTAATTGATATTTTACTTAACAGCTAAATTATTAAGTAATTATAAAAATGACATTGAAATTTATTAAAAACTAATCTTATAGGTGTAGAAAATGAAAATTTTATATTTTGGTAGTCTTTGTGACGAGGAATGGATTGAATCTGTATCTAGTATAAAAAAAGAACCTTCTCGTATCGCACAATATTCTTTTGAGAAGGCATTAGTAAGTGGTTTCTCTGAGATTCAAGATGTTGATTTGGATATAAATTATCTTTATCAAGAACAATATTATCCAAGAGGAAAATTCTTATATTTTAAGAAAAGAAAAAAGCAATTAAATAATAAATATATAGTAAAGTATTTAGCTAATTTTAATTTACCAATCATTAAAGAATTATATTCTTTATTTCAAGGTATATACTTAACGTTGAAATGGGCAATCAAAAACTTTAATGATAAAGATAAAATTATTTTAACACCATTTAACTATACACCACTGTCCCTAGGTATTTATTTAGTTTCCAAGATATTCAGAATAAAGCGAGTGAATGTTTTTACAGATCTTTCAAGCGACGTAATGAATTCTAAGAGACAAAAAGAAATGCATTGGATTAAGAAAATGCTACTATCATATTATGTGAAATTAGTGAGTTTTATTGAACAAGGCTATGATGGTTACGTCCTATTTGCTGAGCCAATGAAAGAAAAAGTAAATTCTTCAAATAAGCCGTATGTAATTATGGAAGGTATTTTTAATAATGATTTAGATCTGTCTGAAATGCCCAAGAGTAAGGCTGTTATGTATGCAGGCACATTGGCTTTTGAATATGGAGTGAAAAATATTTTAGATGCGTTTGAACAAATAGAGGACAGTGAACTTGAACTTTGGCTTTTTGGTGATGGGGATATGAAGGAATATATAGAAAAGCTATCGTTAAAAGATCATAGGGTTAAATATTTTGGTTTTCAACCACGAGCGAAAGTTTTTGAATATGAAAAAAGAGCTGCATTACTAATTAATGCAAGAAATCCAGATGATGAATATACTATGTATTCTTTTCCGTCGAAAACATTTGAATATATGGTCTCTGGAACGCCATTTTTAACCACAAAATTAAAATGTATACCAGAAGAATATAGTAAATACATTTATTCCATAAATAATAGTGACATCAATTCAATTCGACAAGCAATTGAAAAGGTACTATCGACTCCAAGCGAAAAAATAAACCAACTAACTAAGGAAGCTAGACTATTTATTTTAGAAAATAAAAATAGTACGGTTCAAGCAAAAAAGATTTTAGATTTTCTTAATATCATAATTGAAAATAGGAAAATATCTAAGAAAAGCTCAGATTAATATTATTTAGAATCCTAACTCTTATTATATTACTTGTTTTAAAAAGTTATTCTGAATATTTAAGAGTGTTGGTTATAATTCTAAAGGGGCATATCCTGTTTTTTAGTAGTAATTGTTATTAATAAATTATAAGTGATATTTTAATTTTTAGCTTTAAACTGTTTTAATTTATAGTTACTTAGAGTGAAGGGGTAAGGAGAGTTTTATATATGAAAATACTGTGGCTTACAAATATCCCTCTTCCAGAAGTTAGCCTACTTCTAAATGAGGAAGTGCTTCCTTTTGGAGGGTGGCTTGTTAATGCATCTACAACACTTTCGTCGACTGACGGTGTGTTACTTTCTGTTGCATCTCCAAATAACAGAATCAATGATGTGAAGTTATTACGCGGAGATAAGATTGAATACTATATATTTCCCACCGTTAATAGTACTGATGTAAATGAAATCAGGAATAATCAATACCTAGAGAAAGTTATAGAGGAATGTAATCCTGACATTGTTCACATTTTTGGTACTGAATTTACCCATACGCTTTCGATGATAAATATTTGTCAAAAGAAAGATATTAAGACGGTGATATCTATCCAGGGGTTAGTATCTATTTATGCCAAGCACTATACATTATCTCTACCTGCAAAGGTTCAAAATAGGTATACTCTTAGGGATTTGATAAAACAAGATAATATTAAAAAGCAGCAACGAGGATTTATTAAACGTGGAGAATTTGAAATTGAGGCATTGAGAAAAGTAAGGCATGTTATTGGTAGAACTACTTGGGATAAAGCATGTTCCACTCAGATAAATCCAGATGTGATTTACCATCATTGCGATGAAACATTAAGAGAAGAGTTCTACAACCATCGGTGGAACATAGAAAAAATAGAGAGAAATTCTATTTTTTTAAGCCAAGGGTCTTATCCTATAAAAGGTCTTCATTTTATGATTGAAGCAATGCATTTGATATTAAAAAGATTTCCTAATACAAAGTTATATATTGGTGGTATGGATATAACAAAATCCGAAACTTTGAAAGAAAAGATGAAAATTTCATCTTATGGGAAATATATTAAAGAACTGATTAGAAAATATAGTCTGCAAGATAAAATTATTTTTACTGGATTATTAAATGAAAAACAAATGTGCGAAAGATATCTACGATCAAACGTATTTGTTTGTCCATCATCTATTGAAAATAGCCCGAATTCTTTGGGTGAAGCAATGATATTAGGAGTTCCCTGTGTTGCCTCAGATGTCGGTGGTGTTTCGGATATGTTAAAGCATAAAGAAGAAGGGTTTGTATATCAAACGGATGCTCCTTATATGCTAGCGCATTATGTATGTGAAATATTTGAAAATGAAGGATTAGCTTTGGAATTTTCTAAGAATTCAACAGCGCATGCTTTAAAAACACATGATCCTGTAAAAAACCTAAAACGTCTAATAGATATATATAAAGATATTTTATAAAAGAAGGTATAGGCATTGAAAGTTAAAAATATTATTGCGCTATCGTATAAACGTATAAAGGGTAACGAAGTAGCTGCAAAGGTTATTCGTAATGCAAGTTGGCTAGTTGGCGATAAAGTGTTTAATATGGTTATTGGTGTATTTGTAATGGCACTGGTAGCTAGATATCTAGGACCTGAAAATTATGGATTATACAATTATGCTTTGGCCTTTGTTACGTTGTTTACCGCATTATCCACATTGGGTTTAGAAACACTATCTGTAAAATCAATTTTGCATCAAGAAGAAGAAGAGGGAACGATACTTTATACGTCTTTAATTTTAAGAGTACTAGGTGGTATTGTTGTAGTATTTTTGGCTAGTATAAGTGTCCGAGTCTTAGCACCCAATGAACCGCTTGTACATTTACTTGTAATGATTATGTCATTTACCATGATAATTAAATCCCTAGAGGTCATTGAGTATTGGATACAAGCGTATCAAAAGTCGAAAATATCTTCATTGATTCGTATGGGGGCGTATGTTTTTTCCGCGTTGCTTAAAATTGCTTTTGTTTTTTTAAAGGGAAATTTATTACATCTAGCTCTTATTTATACATCTGATGCATTGATTGTAGGCATTGCACTAGTGATTGCATATTTTAAAAATCGAGCATCTCATACAAAATGGAAGTTTAAATTTCAATATGCTAAAAAAATATTATCAAAAAGTTGGTATTTGATCCTTTCAGGATTGATGGTCACTCTTTATATGCAAATTGACAAGGTTATGTTGGGGTCTATGTTGACGGACAAGAAGGAATTAGGCATGTATTCGGCTGCAACACAAATTGCAAGCATGTGGTATTTTGTACCTTTAGCTGTTATTACATCCTTTCAGCCTATTATTATGAAGAGAAAGTTGGAGTCTCATAATAATTATATTAATTCTATGCAAACCTTGTATTCAATTGTTGCATGGATTGGAATAGTATTTGGAATATGCATGATTTTATTTTCAGATCTTATTGTGGCTCTTTTATATGGGCAAGAATATAAACATGCAGCAAATATAATTACAATAAGCGTATGGGCGGGTACTTTTGCAACATTAGGATCAGCACGTTCAATTTGGTTATTAGTTGAAAACCTACAAAAGTATACATTACTTTATACTTCTGCAGGATTGATAGTAAATGTTGGATTAAATTATCTATTAATACCGAATTATGGTGGTTTTGGGGCGGCTTTTGCAACCCTTATAGCCCAAGCTTTTGCGAATATCTTTGTTTTAGCATTTTTTAAAAAAACACGAATATCTAGTATCATGATTATAAAGGCGTTTTCCCCTAAATATATATTTAATGCAAGAAAATTATAAATTTTATTTGAATAATGGAGGTCACTGAATGTTAGCTCCGGTAATAATTTTTGTTTACAATAGGCCTGAACACACAATACAAACAATTGAAGCTTTGGCTAAGAATGGATTGGCAAGAGAATCTAATATCTTTATTTTTTCTGATGCAGCTAAGAATGAAGAATCAGTAGAAAAGGTAAAAGTAGTACGAAATTATATAGATAGTGTTGAAGAAAAAAAATATTTCAAGTCGCTTACGATTACTAAATCCGAGGGAAATAAGGGATTAGCTAAATCAGTAATTCATGGAGTTAGTGAAATTATTAGTAAGTATGGAAAGGTAATTGTCCTAGAAGATGATTTAATAACAGCACCGGATTTTTTAACGTATATGAATGATGCGTTGGATTACTATTGTAATTTAGATAAGGTATGGTCGATTAGTGGATATAATATACCAATTGCATTCCCAAAGGATTATAAGAGTGAGGTTTATTACTCTTATAGAGGATGCAGTTGGGGATGGGCAACATGGAAAAATAGATGGGATCAAGTGGATTGGGATGTAAAAGACTACGCAGAATTTAAATCAAGCAGACGTTTGAAAAATCAATTTAATCGCGGTGGGAGAGATATGGCAAATATGTTGGATTCCCAAATGGAAGGAATTATAGATTCATGGGCAATTCGTTGGTGTTATGCTCAATCAAAAAAGAATCTACTCACGGTATATCCAGTTAAATCCCGAGTGAAAAATATTGGGTTAGATGGTTCTGGGACGCATAGTGGAATTACATCCCATTATAATGTAGAAATTGATAAAAGCTTTACAAAATGTAGCTTTGATGATCCAGATTTAAATCAGGAAATACTGAAGAATTTTCAAAATCATTATGGTTCCAGTTTACAATATTATTTAATTAAACCAAAACGTATTATAAAAAAGTTATTGAGGATGTGATTGGGATGAAAATCACAATAGCAGGAACAGGTTATGTGGGCTTATCTAATGCAATCTTATTAGCACAATATAATGAAGTAATAGCACTTGATATTATTCAAGAAAAAGTAGATATGATTAATAGTAGAAAATCCCCTATTATAGATAATGAGATTGAAGAATTTTTAGCAACCAAAGAGTTAAATTTAGTTGCCACTACGGATAATTACAAAGCATTTAAGGATGCAGAGTATGTCATTATCGCAACGCCAACAAATTATGATCCAGATAAGAACTATTTTAATACAAGAACCGTCGAAGCTGTGATTGCTAATGTTTTATCTATAAATCCAGAAGCGATAATGGTAATTAAATCAACAGTTCCCGTAGGTTATACAGAGAAGGTAAGGGAAAAGTTTGAAACGGAAAATATTATTTTTTCACCAGAATTTTTAAGAGAGGGAAAAGCTTTATACGATAATTTATATCCTTCGCGTATAATTGTTGGTGAACAATCGGAGAGGGCAATGGTATTTGCTAATCTATTAGTTCAAGGTGCTGCTAAAGATGACATTCATGTATTATTTACAAACTCAACTGAAGCAGAAGCTATTAAATTATTTGCTAATACATATTTAGCGATGAGAGTGGCTTTCTTTAATGAACTAGATTCATATGCAGAGGTAAGGGAATTAGACACAAAACAAATAATTGATGGAGTTGGACTAGACTCACGAATAGGTAGCCATTATAATAATCCGTCCTTTGGCTATGGTGGATATTGTTTACCTAAAGATACAAAACAATTATTAGCAAATTATGCTGATGTTCCTAATAATATAATGACGGCAATTGTAGATGCAAATAGAACAAGAAAAGATCACATTGCAGAAATGATTATACAGAAGAATCCTAAGATTGTAGGTATATATAGACTTACTATGAAAATGGATTCAGATAATTTTAGACAATCAGCTGTTCAAGGGGTCATGAAACGTATTAAAGCGAAGGGGATTGAAGTAGTTGTATATGAACCAACCCTTCATGAAGAGAAATTTTATAATTCTAGAGTGATAAATGACTTCGATGCTTTTAAGAGAGTAAGTGATGTAATTGTGGCTAATAGATTATCTGATGATTTACGCGAGGTAGCAGATAAAGTGTATACAAGAGATTTATTTAGTAGGGATTAAAAGGATAAGAAGTTATATAAATGAATTATAATTTGAAAACATAAATTAAGTAATAAATAACATGTCCACATAAGGTTCACAAATCAATTGTTTAGTTTCTATAGAATAAGAAAGTGAAAAGACAACTCATTTATATAGGTTTTTAGTCTTGTTACAATAAATCTTCAATAAAAGCAATGTTCTATTCATAAAGGTTTTGAGGTGTATTACAGGATAAAGATACTATAAAGGTTTAAAAAATACCCTATAATTAAATGAATTGTTATAAAATAGTAAAGGTTTTACTTTAGGAGTTGTTATTTTTGGGAATTAACGAGGTTTATAAAGGCAAAAAAATACAAATTTTATATTTTTTTGCTCTTGTTCTATATTGCCTGAATTTTAGGGGAGAAGGAATTTTTATACCTTTTTTGTTACTACCATTTTTATTAATTCATCTAATATTTTATCGATTTAATATTAGGTATTTTATTATTTTAGGTATAATCATTACTTTTTCTACTATATTTACCCTCACAATGAATAGTTATGGGTATATATTTTCTAGTTTTAATTTTTATTCTTACTTATTGTATCCTGTTTGTTTATTTATGCTAGGTGAACTTGTGGCAAGAAAAGATGGAGTAGATAAAAAAATAGCTTATAATGTTATTTTTGGTATTATCTTCTCTTTTGTGCTGTTTTCATTTTTAAGCTTGATGAAAACAATTAATAGGTACGGTGATATGGATGTAGCGATGAAAGCATTAAATGGTCGATATGTTTTAAACATTTGGGATGACAGTCTTATTAGTGCTACGGGATTTAATACATATTTGTCATTTGGCTTAATATTGCTACCAATTTGTTTTATGAGCTTTAAAGAGTTAAGATATGGAAAAATCATGAAAACTTTGTGTATCCTCTCCTTTATGGTTAGTTTGTATGGGATTATAACTTTAGCAAATAGAACAGGTTTTGTATTGATATTAGTGTCACTAATATCTGTAAGTCTATTAGTTGGAAAAGTGACATATATAAAAACTATAAAATGGTTTTTTGGAATATTATTTGTAAGTTTGATTAATTTTTTATACGAAAATAATATGTCTATTAAATACTTTTTATTACAATATCCTTTATTTTCTCGTTTTAATGAAATGAATATGGGAAACGATCCTCGTTTTGAAACTTGGAAGGAAGCACTACAAGGATTATTTATAAACCCAACAGGAGGAAGAAAAACATCATTAAGTTTGAACTATGCACATAATATGTGGTTAGATGTGGGATACGATGTTGGCATGTTGTCCTTTTTTTTATTATGTATAATGACGTTTTTAGCATTGTTAGCTTTGCGAAATATTGTGAAATCTAATCAACCAGCATTATTAAAAGCCTTAATTGTAGGATTATATACAGCTATGTTTTTAACTTTTATGGTTGAGCCTATACTCCAAGGGTGGTTCACATATTTTACTATTTTTTGTTTTGTTTTTGGATTAACTCATGGATTGAATTTTAATTATAGGGTTAGTAGGGACGATAATATACATAAAAATAGTGATTTAAATTATAAAGTGACATCTTTTTAGTATCCTAAAAAAAGTGGTTCTTTATGATTAGCTTAATGAGTTGCACCCTATAGATTTTTCTAATCTCCAAAGAGAGAATTAGGTCAAAAAGTGATATTTCTAATATAGGGACATTTTTATATGTCATTTTATCTAGGTCGATGTAGTGATTTGGTATATTCCAAATCACTAACATATACCAAGGAAATAATTACAGAATATTATAGGGAATTAAAAATTGAATTGTTTTACATATACTTCTATAGCAATTAAATGTAAAATCTTGAGGTCAGTATATAATTGGATTATGAAACCAAATTTTTAGTATTATATATTTGATTGACATTTTGATTACTGGGGAATCTATTCATAATAATTGAAGAAAGAAGGCCATAGTGAAATGAATAAGAAAATCTTATTTTGGATACTAGGTATCATAGGAGTAATTATTATAGGTGGAGGGGTTTACGCTTATAATATATATTCTTCTGTTTCAAAAACATTAGATGAAGTTCATAAGCCTTTAAAACGTGATGGAAATACTAAACAAGAAGAAAAAATCAATAAATCTGAGCCTGTTTCAATTTTACTTTTAGGGGCAGATGAACGTGGTGAAGATAAAGGACGTTCAGATTCTTTAATGGTTATCACGCTAAATCCTAAAAATAATTCAATGAAAACAGTAAGTATTCCTCGTGATACATATACAGAAATTGTTGGAAAAGGGAAAAGTGATAAAATTAATCACGCGTATGCATTTGGTGGTGTAGACATGTCTGTTGCAACTGTAGAAAAATTCTTGAATATTCCTATTAACTATTATATTGAAGTGAACATGGAAGGATTTAAAGATATTGTAGATGCAGTTGGTGGTGTAGATGTAAATAATGATTTAGAATTTACACAAGATAAGCACCATTTCACTAAGGGAAATATACACTTAACAGGTGATGAAGCTTTAGCGTTCACGCGTATGCGTAAAGCAGACCCACGTGGTGACTTTGGTCGTCAAATGCGCCAACGCCAAGTGATGCAGGCTGTTATTAAGAAAGGCGCAAGCTTCTCTTCTTTATCAAGCTATGGAGATGTACTTACAGCGATTCAAAAGAATGTGAAAACAAACTTAACGCAAGATCAAATGTTTGATATGCAAAAGAATTATAAAGATTGTCTGCAGAATAGTGAAGATATCCAAATCTCAGGTGACGGTCACATAGCAGCTGATGGTATTTGGTACTACTATGTTCCAGATGCTGCAAAACAAGATTTAACGAATAAGTTAAGAGCACATCTTGAAGTGACTAAGTAATATGTAATAACCCAACTCCTTTGGAAGGAGTTGGGTTTATTTTTGCATGGATTTATATTAGTATTATATATTGTGAGATTAATAGATGAGGTGAATCGATGAATAAGAAAGCAGTACTTGTCCTTGTTATTTTTGTATTGTTTGTAGCTTCGGTTGTAAGTGGTAAATTATACTGGAATAAGAAGATTGCGAATGCAACAGGACAAACGAGTGAAGTAACGAAAACAAAGGATGAAGTGAAAGATAGCGGAGCGAAGAAAGAAGAGAAAAAGGAAGAGAAAAAACAAGATACAAAGTCATCTTTTAATGAAGCATATGCGAAGAACTTGCCAGATGCAGTGAAAGGGAAGTTAAAGAAAGCTGCTGAGGATAAAAAGCCAGTAAACCTTGTTATTGTTGGTGATGAAGCTTCTTCATCTGCAAAAGATGCTTGGGCAGCTAAGTTAACAACTAATTTAGAAACAGCTTACGGTAAAGGTTTATGGAATGTGACTGTAAAGGAATATAAGGGTGAAAGCACAGAAGAGTTAATCGCGAATAAGCGTGATAAAGAGATTGCGAAAGACAATCCAGATGTGATTTTATTTGAACCACCATTCATTACTGATAACGGTAAAACTGGTAATGGGAACTCTGTTGTGAATACACAGAAGTTTGTTCAAGCACTTTCTACTAGTGCAAAAGGCGCTACGATTATGATTCAACCATCAAATCCAGTGTATGGTGCGAAAAATTATCCGAAATCGATTGAAGCATTAAAACAATTTGCGACGCAAAATAATTATACATATATTGATCATTGGGGAGCATGGCCTGATGCGACAACAAAGGCTATCCTACCATACTTACAAGAAGAATTTGGTTTCCCAAGTGCAAAAGGACATGACGTTTGGGCGAAATATGTAACTGATTATTTTGTAGCTAAGTAATGAAGGAGAGATAAAAGGTATACGAGTTATCGTATACCTTTTCCTTTTATAAATAAGATATCTGAAATGGTAGGAGGAAAACAATGAACTCAATCTTAATCTGCGGGGGAGCTGGCTACATCGGTTCTCATGCTGTGAAAAAATTAGTAGACGAAGGTTTATCTGTAGTAGTGGTAGATAACTTACAAACTGGTCATGAAGATGCAATTACGGAAGGCGCGAAGTTTTATAATGGCGACCTTCGTGATAAATCATTTTTAAGGAATGTTTTTAAACAAGAAAATATTGAGGCAGTTATGCACTTTGCAGCTGATTCTTTAGTTGGAGTTAGTATGGAAAAGCCCCTTCAATATTATAATAACAATGTGTATGGTGCACTTTGTTTATTAGAGGTAATGGATGAGTTTAAGGTAGATAAGTTCATTTTCTCTTCTACTGCGGCAACGTATGGTGAGGTAGATGTTGATCTTATTACTGAAGAAACTATGACGAATCCAACGAATACGTACGGAGAAACGAAGTTAGCAATCGAGAAGATGCTTCATTGGTATAGCCAAGCTTCAAATTTACGTTATAAGATTTTCAGATACTTTAATGTGGCTGGTGCAACTCCAAATGGTATTATTGGGGAAGATCATCGCCCAGAGACACATTTAATCCCTCTTGTGTTGCAAGTGGCTTTAGGTCAACGTGAGAAGATTATGATGTTTGGTGATGATTATAATACACCAGACGGTACTTGTATCCGTGATTATATTCATGTTGAAGATTTAGTAGCGGCTCATTTCTTAGGGCTTAAAGACTTGCAGAACGGCGGAGAGAGTGATTTCTATAACTTAGGAAATGGTAATGGTTTCAGTGTAAAAGAAATCGTTGATGCAGTTCGCGAAGTTACAAATCATGAAATTCCTGCTGAGGTAGCACCGCGCCGTGCGGGCGATCCAGCACGTTTAGTTGCTTCTTCTAAGAAAGCGAAAGAGAAGCTAGGATGGGATCCTAAGTATGTAAATGTTAAGACAATCATTGAACATGCTTGGAATTGGCATCAAAAGCAACCGAATGGATATGCTAAATAAATATAATAAGTGAAAGAGAGGGTATCGTCGACAAAATATGTTCGACAATACCCTCTCTTTTTTTATAGGATTTTTGCTATACTAAACTGTACTATAATACATGATGGAAGGAGGAGAATAATGAAAATACTTGTGGTTGATGATGAATCGAGTATTCGTAATTTGATTCGGATGCAGTTGGAGATGGAAGGTTATGAAGTATTGGCAGCGGCTGATGGGAGAGAAGCTTTAGAGAAATGGAATGAAGGGCCGGATGTATTGATTTTGGATGTTATGCTTCCGGATACGGATGGGTATGAGTTGCTTCGTTTGTTCCGTGAGAGGGATAGGGATATTCCGGTGCTTATGTTAACGGCAAAAAGTCAGATGAATGATAAGTTGCTTGGCTTGCAGCTTGGTGCTGATGATTATGTGACGAAGCCGTTTAATTATGCGGAGCTTATTCTTCGGGTTAAGAATATGGCGCGGCGTGTAAAGAAGACGGAGGCGGCTGTAAGTCATGAAGTAATTGAGGCTGGAGAGATAGTGATTTGTCCTAAGGAAAGAAAGGTACATGTGAGTGGACAAGAGATTCAGTTAACGTACCGAGAGTTTAATTTATGTCAGTTATTTGTTTCAAATCCGCAGCGTGTGTTTATGAGGGATGAGTTACTTGAGAAAGTATGGGGATTTGAGTATATCGGAAATACGAGAGCAGTTGATATTATGGTGCAGAGACTTCGAAAGAAGCTTGGGACGAGCGGAGAATATATTAAGACAATTTATGGCGTGGGCTATAAACTGGATTGTTAAGTGGTGATGGTATGTCTTTAAAGCGAAATATGGTGTTTGGAATAGTTGGGCTGTTAATTCCGATTTTTGTTCTTTTATATGCAGTTGTTTATATTACGTTAGAAAAGAATATGTATCATAACGCAGCAGATTCTTTAGAAAAGTTAAGTGTAGAAGCACAAATTTATACGATGAATTATTTAGAGAAGGAAGCAGAAGTGGATACGCTTGGTCCTAATTCACTTTTAATTGCGTCGTATTTAGCGAAGCGTATGGATGTCCGTGTGCAGATGATTGGGAAGAATGGCGATGTTGTTGCAGATACACAAAAAGGAGCATTGCTTCACCGTAACATCGACATTGAGAGTTCCTTGAAGGGGAAAAAGTCTTATGTTTTCGAGGAGGCGGATCCCGCTCCCATTCTTTTGTTTTCAAGCCCAGTATATTATGGAAACGATGTCATTGGAAGTATTCGTTTTATAAATGAGTTAACGGGTGAGAAGGAAGTTTTAACAAATGTGAGTTGGACGTTCTTAATGACATCTCTTTGCCTAGTTGCTACCGGTATTTTCTTTGCAATTCGTTTGGCAAAGTCTCTTCATAAACCAATTGATCAGTTGAGACAAATGGCACAGAGGCTCGCGAATGGTGATTATAAGAGTAAGATTGAGTTAAATGAGTACGTGGAAATCGCTCAGCTTTCAGCATCTTTTAACGCGATGGCCGATGGAATTGAGCTGCATATTAAGCAATTGCAGGAGGAGAAAGAGAAGCAGAAAGATTTCCTAGACCGCATTACGCATGAGCTAAAAACACCGCTAACGGCAATTATCGGTTATGTTGATTTAATTCCGAAGTTACAATCGAAAGAAGATGTACAGGAAAGTCTTCGTTATGTGGCTGTGGAAAGTGAGCGGTTATTATCACTTGTAGAGGAACTGCTTAAGTCCTCGAAATATGGAACGAGTACGTTTGAAGTGTCTCCTACAGTTGTGAATATAAAGGAATTGGCAGAAGAAGCAGTTTCAATTGTGAAACCCCGTCTAAATCAGTTTGAAATTGAAGTGATAAATGAGTTAACAGATGTACATGTTGTGGCGGATTTTGATAAGACGAAGCAAATTTTCTTAAATGTACTTGATAATGCAATTAAGTATAGTGATGCTTCGCACATTCGTATGAATGTAATTGTGAATGAGCAGGAGGCGAAGGTTTTTGTTCATGATGATGGGATCGGTATAGATGAAATGGTGCTTGCAGAGTGGAATGAGTCTCCGAAAGGAAAAGCACTTCCTTCTAGTTACGGGAATGGGTATGGTTTGTATATTTGTCAGGAGATTATGAATAAGCAGGGCGGAAGCATGCGGATTGAGAGTAATGAAGAAATAGGTACTACAATATTCATTACATTTTTGCTTCCGAGAAGGATGGAAGACATAAAAAACTTGAAAGCGGTTAAATGATACATTTATGAAACAATTATGCGGTATTTTCGAAACAACGTTTTTTTATCTTGGAGGTAGGCAGAAATGAAAAGGCTATCATTTCAAATTCTTATGTTTGTCATTTGTATGATTGTTTCTCTTGTTTTGTTTTATGTTATGGAGAAGCAAATCTATAATCGAATTAACATTGTAAATGATAAACAAGCCGTTTTACAAAGGGTGAATGAATCTCTTCCAATTGAAGTGAAAGTAAGACATGAAAAGTGGGGAGAAATCGTTGTAACGGATGAAGTTCGTTTGCATACGATTGTTTCATTCTTTGACCGAATTCGAATAGAGCCTGGGGACGTTAAGAGCCAAGAACAAGTATTTACTGGAGAAGTAACGTACTTGAATGGACATAAGCGTACTTTTGCAGTAGGTGACTTGTTCCAGTATGGGGAAAATGTATACGGAAAGAATGGCATGGATCCGATGATTTCAGCACTTCAAACGTATTTATTAAGCCTGTATTACACGCCAGAGCGTATTAGTGATTTCTTTGCTTCAGCAAAGGATGTCGTAGTACGTCAAGGTGATGTGGTACGTACTATCAATCTTACGCACATACTTGATTCTATTCGATACGCAAAGCAAATTACAGATTACGGAGAAATTCAGAAGTTATTACAATCGCAGAATGAACCGATTGCTTATATTACAGCTTATAAAACAGGTAAGCGTGTAAAGAATGATCGTGAAGATATTCTTACGATTTCTGTGTATCCATCGTACTTTGTTGTGCAATATCTCGGTGATAATAACGGAAATGTCATGTATATGAAAAGCTCTCTAGCAGAGTTATTCGTAAAGGAGAATGCGTCATGAGAAAGATAGCCTTTTTCTTCTTTTTGCTAGTAATTGGAGGAGCGATGTCTAGTTGCTCTCGAGATACAACCTCTATTAAATATAGTAAAAATGGTCTCCCTATTTTGGATGATCGTCATATTGTTGCGTATGTGGCGGCTCGTGAGGAAGTTGGTGAAGCGTTACTTTCATCATTTTGTAAGCCGCGCGGATGTACGTATGAATTTATTCGTCTTTCAACAGAAGAACTTCTTCGTAGAGTGGAAGAAGAAGCTGGAAATCCGAAGGCGGATATTATTATTGGCGGTACAGTAGATGCGCATCAAATGATGAAGCAAAAAAACCTTTCTATTCCTGTGATAAGCCAACATGCAAATCGTATTTCAAAAACTGTTAAGGATAAAGATGGTTATTGGTACGGTTATGAAGTGGAGAAGCTGGCAATTGCGATTAATAAAGAGCGGTGGAACGAGGAAATAGCGCCGCTCGGTCTCTCGTATCCGTTAAGATGGAAAGATTTATTGAATCCAGTATATAAAGGAAAGATTGTCATGCCCGATCCAAATGTTTCAGGTACAGCATATACGTTTTTTCAATCACTTATTGATATGTTAGGTGAAGAGGAAGCGAAGGAATATGTGAAGAATCTGGCGGAACAAGTTGGAGAAGTAACAGTGAATGGTTACATCCCAGCAGAACTTGTTGCGAGCGGTGAATATATGATAGGCATCAACTTTATGGGAGATCAGAGAATGCTTCAAAAACAAGGTTTTCCGATTTTAAGTAACGAACCTGAGCAAACAGGGTTATCTGTTAATGCGATTTCGAAACTAAAACGTGCACCGAGTGGTATTATTGCGGATTTATTTATTGATTATTGTTTATCAGAAGAAGCGGGGCATATTTTAGAAAAAGTGTCGTTTGGCGTACCAACGATGTTTGCGAAGAATGAGAAAGAAATAGAAGGACAGCCGGTTAGAAGAACAAACCAAAATATATCAAATAGCGGAATAATCGAGATATGGAATAGACAGCGTCTCTCTCTGAAGTGAGAAAAGGAGACGAAAATATATGTTTAAATGGCTTAAGCCAGCACCTGCAATTGAAAGATTGCCAGCGGATATGATTGATCGTGTATATCGATTACTACGTATTCGTGTGTTAATCGGGATTTCAGTTGGATATGCTGCTTATTATTTAGTTCGTAGTAACTTTAATTTATCTACTACGTATTTAGTAGACGAGTTCGGATTTAGCACTACACAAATCGGATTATTAGGTGCAGTAATGGCTGTTGTTTACGGACTTAGTAAATTCTTTATGGGTAATTTATCGGATAAGGCATTTGCTCAACGTTTTATTGCAGTAGGTTTATTTTTATCTGGGCTTGTTAATATTTGTTTCGGTTATGCATCTTCCTTTGGGATGATTTTAACATTACTTGTTCTAAACGGTATTGTACAAGGTATGGGAGCACCACCTTGTAGTATTGTTATGACGAAATGGTTTTCAAAGAAAGAACGTGGTACGAAAACAGGTCTTTGGAATATTTCACATAACGTTGGTGCACTACTTGTTCCACCATTCATTGGGATTGGGGTAGGGATTTTCGGTGAAAGCCATTGGCAAGGCGGCGTGTTTATTTTCCCAGCGATTATCGCAATGGTAATTGCAGTACTTGTTTGGATCAATGCGAAGGATACACCAGAATCTGAAGGTCTTCCACCAATTGATGAATATCGTAATGACTATGAAGAACTTGAAAAAGTAGATAATGCTAACAAAATGTCACCAAAAGAAATTTTAATGAAATATGTAGTGAAAAATAAATTTGTTTGGTTCTTATGCATCGCGAATGCATTTGTTTACTTAATTCGTTTCGGTGTTATTAACTGGGTACCAATTTACTTAACAACAGTGAAAGGTTTTACAAAAACAGAAGCGCATTTTGCGTATTCAATATTTGAAACGGCAGCGATTCCAAGTTCTTTAATTGTCGGCCTTTTAAGCGATAAATTATTCAAAGGAAAACGTATGCCATTATGTGTTATGAGTATGGCTGGGGTTGTTGTTGGAACAATCGTCTATTGGCAAGCAACTAATATTATTGTTGTGAGTGTTGCAGTTTCTATTATCGGTTGTTTAATTTATGTACCACAGTTCTTAATCGGTTTAAGTGCAATGGAATTAGTACCGAAATTTGCAGTAGGTACGACAGTTGGTATGTGTGGTCTGTTCGGTTATGTTGGAGGAAGTTTCATAGCAAACGCAGCAATTGGTATCATTGTTGATCGTTCTGGCTGGGATGGTTGCTTCATGTTACTGTTAGCGGGCGGCATATTAGCAACGATATTCTTACTGATTGTTCAAATGGGACATGAGAGAAAAGCTTCTAAGGTAGCATAATATTTTATTTGAAAAAGCTATCCAATTGTTATATTGGATGGTTTTTTCTATATAATATAATCTTTCCTTAAATCTATCTTAAAAGATATAATGTCATATTTCTAATCATTGGAATTTTTGTTACAATATAAATGGATGTGTAAAACTTTGTAAAAAGATTGTAATAATATACAATTTATTTTCAGAAAGTTTTATACAATTATGGTATTTATTAAACTATTAATTTATAAAGGGAGAGAGAATATGTTACCAAATACGGTTCGTACTCCAAACAAGAAGAAGAAATGGATTATTATTGGGGTTATTGCACTAATTGTTATTGTAGCGGCAATTAATATTTTTGTTATGCAAGGTAAGAAGAAGGGTGCATCAACAAATGCTGATGCTGTAAGTTTTGAGAAAGTAACAGAACGTAAGCTGAATAATACGAAGTTAATTTCTGGTCAGGTGAAGCCTGGTAATATTGAAAGCTTCTATGCAGATCCGGCCAAAGGGAAAGTGAAAGATATTGAGGTAAAAGAAGGGCAAGAGGTAGAAAAAGGTACGAAGTTATTCTCTTATGACAATGAAGAGATTAACCTTCAAATGAAGCAAGCTGAGCTTGATCAGAAGATGGCGGATATGCGTTATGATCAAGGGAAAAAGAAGATTGATTCATTGAAGAAAGAAATTAAGAAGGCGAAAGATAGCGGAGCTGGGAAAGAAGTAACAGATCCAATGGACGAGCAAGTAAACGAGTTAGAGATAGGACAAAAAACAATTGACCTTGAGAAAGAAAAAGGAAAGTTGCAGAAAGAAGAGTTAAGTAAGAAGCAGAAAGAACTTACGATTTATAGTAATTTCGCTGGTGTTGTTCAAAAGTTAGATAAAGATGCGGCACAAAGCTCATCTCAAGCGTTAGGTGGTCAAGGAAAAGCATTTTTACAAGTAGCTTCTAAAGACCCATTCCAAGTTCAAGGTACGTTAACTGAGCTTCAAAAGTCACAAATCCAAAAAGATCAAACATTCACTGTAACGGCAAAAGCAAATAATAAGAAGAAGTGGACAGGTAAGATTACAGAGGTAAGTGAGTTCCCAACGAGCGCAGAGATGGCGCAAGCTGGCGGCATGGGTGAAGCAACTCAAAATATGTCTCAATATACATATAAAGCAAGTCTTGATAGCCAAGATGGTTTATCTCCAGGTTACCACGTTTCTCTGCAAGTAAACTTAGAGAATAAGAAGATGCTTGCTGTCCCAAGTAAGAGCATTGTAGCAAAAGGCGATGATGCATTTGTTTATGTTGAGGATAAAGGGAAGCTTCGTAAACAAAATGTGAAAAAAGGTTCTACTGATGGAGATTGGACAGAGGTTGTAGAAGGCGTAACAGTGGGGCAAAAGGTGGTTAAAAATCCTTCCGACGATGTGTATGACGGAATGGAAGTGAAAGAGAAATGATTACGTTAAATAATATTGCTAAAACGTATTATCAAGGAAAATTGGCGGTGCCGATTTTGCATGGTATTAGTTTAACAATTCAGAGCGGTGAGTTCGTTTCGATTATGGGACCGTCTGGTTCTGGTAAGTCGACGCTTATGAATATTATCGGTTGTTTAGATCGTCCAACAGAAGGCGAATATATGCTGAATGACGTGAATATCTTAACAGCAGACGAGTCAAAGCTTGCTTTAATTCGTAATGAATATATTGGCTTTGTATTCCAGCATTTTAATTTACTACCTCGTCTTTCCGCAGTGGAAAATGTTGAGCTTCCGCTCGTATATGGTGGCGTGAAGAAAGCGGAGCGTCGCAAGCGTGCTTTGGAGGCGTTAGGTAAAGTTGGATTGGCAGATCGCGTGCATCATTTACCAAATGAGTTATCAGGTGGACAGAAGCAGCGTGTAGCGATTGCAAGAGCGATTGCGAATAATCCAACGTTCATTATGGCCGATGAACCGACTGGTGCACTTGATACGAAGTCTGGTGAGCAAGTTATGAATATTTTCACGAAGCTTAATGCAGAAGGTACGACAATTGTTATGGTTACGCATGAAGAGGAAGTGGCAGCGTATTCTTCCCGCCGCATTGTACTGCGAGACGGGAAAGTTACAGAAGATAGAAGGTGCGCGGTATGAGTTTACTAGATAGTATAAAAATTGCCCTATCTTCTATTTTAGCTCATAAACTACGTTCAGCTCTTACGATGCTCGGTATTATTATCGGGGTAGGTTCGATTATTACTGTCGTTGCAATTGGGCAAGGCGGGGAAGCGATGTTGAAATCGAAATTCGCAGGTTCTGGTGGTAATAACCTTATGCCAATTCAATTTAAAGCAGATATTAATGATGAATTTGCTATAGGTGGATTTGAAATACCGAAGTTAACGGAAGAGGATATTTTGGAAGTAAAACAAGTAAAAGATGTTTCACACGTTATTACAACAAATTCGACAACAGAGACACTTGATGTAAATGATAAAAAAGCAAGGCTGAATGTTATTGGACTTGATAATGAATATTTTGCGGTTAATAAAGTAAAGGTTGTAAAGGGCCGCTCCTTAAATGAATCAGATATTTCTCACGCGAATAACGTTGTGATGATTAGCACAAAAACAGAGGAAACGTTATTTAAGGACGTAAACCCAGTTGGACAAATTATTGAGATGAAGGGACAGCCAATGCAAATTATTGGTGTGTATACATCAGATAATGAATTTATGGGATTTGAAATGGAAGAAGCGTTAATTCCTCTTACGTTATGGCCTGTTTTATACGGGACAGATGATATTCAAAATATCGCAATTCAAGCTAAAAATGTAGACAATTTAGAAGCAGCAGGGAAACGAGCTGTTGATGTATTAAATAGTCGTAAGCCAAGTGAAATCCCAGGTAAATATGAACTGGTGAATTTAAAAGAACTCCAAGAAAATGTTTCTAAAGTAACTAGCATCATGACGATGATTATCGGTGGTATCGCTGGTATTTCATTAGTCGTTGGTGGTATTGGTGTTATGAATATCATGCTCGTATCTGTAACGGAGCGTACGCGCGAAATTGGGATACGTAAAGCGCTTGGAGCAACGCGTAGTAAAATTTTATTACAGTTTTTAATTGAAGCTGTTATGTTAACACTTTTAGGTGGTTTAATCGGAATTGGTCTTGGGTATGGCGGAGCATATATCGTTTCTACATTCGCAAAATGGCCACCGCTCGTTTCGTGGGAAGTTGTCGTTGGAGGCGTACTGTTCTCGATGACACTCGGTATTATTTTCGGATTAATTCCAGCAAATAAAGCTGCGAAATTAGATCCAATTGAAGCATTGCGTTATGAGTAATTAATAGTGTAGTAGAACTACACATTACCGTTCTAGTGGGCGGTTCGTAGCCTCTTGCGTGAGGAAGTGAACCGCCCGTTAGAACGGGTTATATAAATAGAAGGAGGCGTTATAATGGAAGCAAATATTAATACGCAAGATGTAGGTGCGAAGAAGCCATCATTATTAGGAATGATTACTTCTCCAGGTGAGCAATTTGAGAGAATGAAGACGAAAAGTCCAGTATGGGGGGCATTTTTCCTTTTCATTATATTAACAGCTGTAATTGCAGGGATTAGCATGTATCAAGTAATGAATCATCCTGATGTAATGAGTGAGGTGCCTGATGCTGAAACGGCTAAAGTTGTTGGTTACTTCGGAATAGGAGCAGGTATTGTTGGAGGGCTATTTGGTACTGCGATTTGGTTCTTCATTGCGGCAGCTATTTATAAAGTGATTATGATGTTTATGAGTAATGATACTTCATACATGAAATTATTATCTATTTATGTCTACACATATACGATTTCAATTTTAGGTGCAATTGTGAACTTTATTATTAGAATGATTCTTGGTGGAGATATTGAAACTTCTTATACAAGTTTAGCAACTTTATTTGAGCCAGGTACAGTTGCTCATGGTGCTGCTTCATCATTCGAAGTTTTCAATATTTGGACATTAGTTGTAATGGGATTAGGATTACATATTACGGCTGGATTAAGTAAAAAACAAGCAACGATTTTAATTGTTATTTTCTTTATTCTTTCAGTTGGATTTACTAGTTTAAGTGGTCTAGCTCCAAAATTTGGTGCATAATTTATTCTTTTAGAAAAAGGTGGCTCTTCCAAGAGTCACCTTTTTTATTTTTACCCTTACTTCAAATACCACCAACAGAATTTCAAATTCTACATAGTGTAATTTCAGATTCCGTCGGTAGTATTTGAAATTACTCACAGTGAAATCTTTTCTTTATTTTTATATTGTGAAGGTACCGCGGAATACTAGAAAGGTATACCTTTTAGAAACGGGTACTGTGTGAAGCCAGCGACTTTTAAAGAGGCAGTTGTTTTGTATGAAGGGATGATTGTAAATCAAATAAAGAAATTAGGTATTCGTAAAGATTATGAAGAGTATTATCAATGTGGTTTAATTGGTCTTTGGCATGCGTATGACAGATTTAATGAAAAGAAGGGGTATTTCCCTGCATATGCAGTTGTAACGGTGCGAGGTTATATATTAGAGAGATTGAAGAAAGAGTTCGCAGTGCAGGAGAGATGTGTATGTGTAGGAGAGTATGAGGATATCTTTCATTTTGAGGACGTTGAAATAAGAGTGAAGGATTTTATGAGCGTGTTAGATGAGAAGGAGAAGTATATTATTTTTGAACGTTTTTTTGTAGGGAAGACGATGGGAGAAATCGCTTTAGAGACGGAAATGACATATTATCAAGTAAGATGGATGTATCGGCAAGCACTCGAGAAAATGCGAGATAGTGTAAAAGGATAAAAATAGAAAATAGAATGGAAGGTAAGGAAATACTACCTTCCATTCTATTTGTTATTAAGGTGATGAATCTTGCATGTTCATTTGGGATAATACATATCCAGCTTTCCATAATTGCTGGCTTAACTTATGGGGACTAATTTGTATCGTTACGGTAGCTCCATTTGAAAAATGAATTTTAGCTTGTTTAGCTTTTTTGAAAAACTCTATTGTATGAACATGTTTGAAGAAAAGCCAAATGCAATTTGGAGAAGCAGGAGATTCTGTTGGGAAAGCACAAATATATTCTCTATGATTGATCGGAATTGGAACGTTTTGTTTGAATTTAAATTTTGTTTTTACGGCATTACGTCCCCTTGATAAGTAGAATGAATATTTGTTAGACAAGATTTCTGTATAAGTTGGAGAGCAGTTTGACAGGAGTAAAGATGGTTCCCGCTACTGTCGATAATTTTTGTGCGGTAATAAGGGTGTTTACATGGTTCAAGCATCATTGTAGAACTAGAAATAAAAATGTTGTTTTCATTATCCATAATTCTATATCCTCCCTTATAATTTTCATTCCGAATATAATTATATATAAATTAAGTAAATTTACTGTTAATATTCTATTTCATATTGTAAATTTTGGCTATTCGTTTACAATCAATAGGTGATAGTCTTTCTAATTTGCATCGCTTGTACATATATATGAAAATAGAAAAGAGTAGGCGGTGATATAGTATGAAGAAAAAGTATATTATTATGGCTTTAGTTGTCGTTCTCCTAGTATATTTAGCAAACAGTAATCCGAGTAAGGGCGAATATACAGAATGGGCAGCGAAGCAGTTTATGAAGCGTAATGATGTGAGTAAGAAGCTAGATGAAGTTCAAAAAGAGAATGAAGAGGGTCTCCTTGGCGACTTGGCATCGGCCGGTAAAAAGTTAGCGAAAAAGTATGTTGAGCCACAAGTTGGGTTATTAATTGATCATTATACGAAGCGAAATGATTATATATTCTTCTCAACATATACGACTGAGTTTGATATAGGTGAAGAACATTATAAGTACGTATGCGTCGGTTTCTCAAAGATTTTTATTCCGATTGAAATGCCGAAGAAAAAAGACGAATCTGCAAAATGATGCAGATTCGCCTTTTTCATTTTATAGAGTAATTGGAACTTCAGATACATTTTTTTCTACAAGGCGAGCTCCCTTTTTTCGTGTGTTTTCATCAATGGATGAAAATACAGATGAGGCGAGGATTGTATCCATTACTTGATTTACGACTTGTGCATCGATTGGTGTGATGGGCGTATCGATAGAAAAAACGACTGTTTTTCCATCTTCTTTTGCGAAAATCAACTCTAGTACTTGCATGTGTTATTCCCTCCTTTGTATTTATCAAGCTATTTATGGGATTTGGGTCTGCCGGTTAAATTGCGGTCTAATACTCAGCGGGGATGAATAAAATCCCCACTGATCCGAGTTTTACTTTATAGTTTAGAAAGATCTGATGTGCTTACAAGTTGTACAGCGTGAAGTGGTGATGCTTGTAAGGAAGCTAGAGCATGAGCTACGTTGTGTACTTGATCTAAGCTCGCATTTGTTTTAACACGTTTAAATTGTTTGCTCTTGAAAACTGTTTTGCCGTTCTTATCTAATCCGTTGTTTAAGACAAGACGTAAAGTTAAATCCATTACGATTGTTTCAATTGCCATGTGTATCACCTCCTTTCACTTTATAAATAGGGTACAAATGTCATGTTTTGGCGTGAAATTTTTTCTTTTTTTTGGTACCCTTAAAAGATTAAGAGAGGAGAATTCTGGATAATGAATCGTAAATGGTTATTTTGGATTCCTGTATTACTATGGATGGGGCTGATTTTCTATTCTTCGGCACAACCATATAAAAAGCAGGATATGCGTTCAGATATTGAACAATATGTAAATGTTGAATTTGTGAAAGAGCATTTTTCATGGGTATCTATCGATTATGGTGGAGGAACCCCTGTTAGTATTGCGAATAAAGGTGTAGGCGGATTTATTGAGTTTTTCCTTCGTAAAGGTGCTCATTTTATGGTGTTCTTTATGCTAGGTTCATTGATTTATTACGCTTTTCATCGATCAGGTCATTCGAGGAAAAGATGTTTTATATATGCCCTTCTTTTCGTTGCGGGTTATGCAACATTTGATGAAATTCACCAATGGTATACGGGAGACCGCACACCAATGTGGCAAGATTCATTGCTTGATACGTGCGGCGGATTAACGGGAATTATAATAAGTAATTGGTTTTGGAATAGAAAAAAGCGCTAATCTCATTTGAGATTAGCGCCTTTTTTTGCGAGTAGTAAAACTCCACTTAACTGGCTTGATTCAAGTTTCACTTTATACACCAAGTAATTCTTTTAGTTCGTCTGTTGATAGTTCAGTCATCCAGCTATCGCTTGTGATGACCGCATTGTTTAGAGATTGTTTTCTTTCTAGCATTTCATCAATTTTTTCTTCTAATGTTCCTGTTGTAATAAGTTTGTGAACATGAACAAATCGTTTTTGACCAATGCGATATGCGCGGTCTGTTGCTTGATTTTCCACAGCTGGATTCCACCAACGGTCGTAGTGAATGACATGGTTGGCAGCGGTTAAGTTTAATCCTGTTCCGCCAGCTTTTAAGGATAAGATGAAAATGTCATACGTTCCGTTTTGGAACTCCTCAATCATCTTGTCGCGATCTTTTTTCGGCACACTACCGTTTAAGAAGAGGACACGCTGGCCGAATTTTTCTTCTAGCACACGTTTTAGCATGTTCCCCATGCCGATGTATTGAGTGAAGATTAGGCAACTTTCATTTTGATCTTTTATATTTTCGATGAGCTCCATTAACGTTTTTGTTTTCATAGAGCGTTCAACGATATTTTGTGGCTCTTCTTCTTTTAAATAAAGAGCTGGATGATTACAAATTTGTTTTAGCTTGTTCAGCATAAGTAATATAAAGCCGCGTCTTTCAATTCCACTTAATCCTTCGACATTTTGCAGTGTATCTTGAACAAGTTGTTCATATAAGGAAGCTTGTTCACCAGTAAGAGGGCAGTAAGCTTTTTGTTCTTGTTTATCTGGTAAATTTAATGCGACCGTTTGATCTTTCTTCGTTCGGCGCAGTAAAAATGGTGAGATAAACCGTTGAACTTGCTGGATTTTTCCTTCATCACGATCTTTTTCAATCGGTGTGACGAAGCGACGTTGGAATTGCCCTAAGCTTCCGAGATATCCATGATTAATAAAGTCGAAAATGGACCAAAGTTCAGCAAGGCGATTTTCCATCGGCGTACCAGTTAAAGCGATTTTGTGATTTGCTTGTAAGTTTCGTACTGCTTTCGACTGTTTCGTATGTGGGTTCTTAATATTTTGTGCTTCATCCAAAATAACAGCATCCCAGCATAATGAAGTTAGTTCTTCCTCATCGAGTTGAGCCAATGCATAAGATGTTAATACAACATCTGCTGATTGAAGGAAATCTTCAAAAGAATTGCCCTTATCTCTATTACTTCCGTAATGTAATTGAACACGTAAATTCGGTGCGAAACGCTCAAATTCTTTTTGCCAATTTCCAAGAACAGATGTCGGCGCTACGATTAATGCAGGGCCTGTTTTGAGATTATTTTCTTTTATATATAGTAAGTAAGAGATTGTTTGAATACTTTTCCCGAGTCCCATATCGTCAGCTAGCAATGCTCCAAATCCAAGCTTTCGTAAATATAACAACCATTCAATGCCGTGTTGTTGATACGGACGAAGTGTTGCGTTTAGTGAAGTAGGGACATCTACTTTTGGAATATCTCCAATATGAAGCAGCTTTTGGAATAGTTCCTCATAATATCCATCTAGTTCAATTTCAATATCAGTAAACGGACTATCATCTTCTACAATTTCTGTTTCAGCCGTATTTGATAAATGTTGCTGCAGGACATCTTTCATCTCTAGTCCGTATTTATCGGCACGGTTCATGAGTTTCCTTACTTCTTCGATAAAGGCTGGATCTAGTCGCATCCATTGACCGTTTATATTAAATAGACGTTTGTTTTGTTCAACGAGTTCAAAAAATTCGCTTTCTGATAAATCAATGCCGTTCGTCGAAATTCGCCAGTCAAAATTAACGAGCGTATTCATACCGAAGAACGATTGTGTTTGTACTGTATTTTGCTTCAGCTGGACACGTAATTTCGGTTTTGTTGCTTTTAAATTTTGCCACCATGATGGTAGTAAAATTGTAATGCCGGCCGCAAGTAATTCATTGCTTGCTTCTGTTAAGAAGTTCCACGCTTCTGTTTCAAAGAGCTCATTTCGGAACGTATCTCCTTCTTTTAACCACGGTATGAGCTTACTAAAACCTTCTTGTGTTTCTGTAATACGTTCTTCGTAATCGTGCCATCTTTTCGGTAAGGAATCGATGTTTTCGTATACATATATGCGATGCGCCCCGCGCTTTGGTGTCACGATTGTTTCAAGCTTCCACATTTCAAATTCTTCTTGTGGTTCTTGCAGTCTTAGTCCGATTGTAAACGGAAGATCATCTTCAATATAACCAATTTTTCGAAGCCAATCTTCCTCATGTAGTGCTGTTTCCAATTGTCTTTTCGTAAAGTCGTAATGTTCATATAGTCTTTTAGCATCTTCCCAGCCGTCATTTGAACGATTATCTTGTAATATGCTTTCATTAACTGCTGCTGAGAAAAGAGATGCTAATGTGTCATCTTCAATTGGCGTATTTTGAACTTTCCAAGATGGTTGTTTGGGCCAGTGCTCCATATCTGGTACGAAGCTACCACTCGTAAAGGCATCCCATAATTCATTTGCATCTTTTGTAAGTGCTGTAATAGGGCCGTTCAGTTGAATATGTGCAAAGGAATTCATTGGTTTGTTTGCAATGTATTCAAAGGCTTGTGCATTTGTTAGTAGCACACCTTGTTTTCCTTCGAAGGGTGCTTCTTTTAGAAACGTACCGTAGAAAGAAGTGGAGTGCCATGTGAATGCATTTCGTTTCCAACTTGTTACGGATAATGGAGTACCGCTGTCATCTTCTCCCCAAAGGAACCAACCTTGACTAACATGCTGGAGCCTAATTGTTACTTCAGTTTGATTGATCATCGATTAATTTTCCTTTCCGTAATTCCTCTTGTAGTGCACGCAGACGTGAATGGAGATTGGCGATGTGAATAATGAAAGCATCCCATTCATCGGTGCGTTTTAATCGTTTATATAATGTACGTAATTTCTTTAAGTAACGAACTGCGCGTCTATATGATTTACGATTTCGTTCTTCAATTGCTTCTACAGCAGCAAGATGATAAAGAGGAAGTGCTGCTTCTGGCGCTTCTTTTTCAATATCTTTCAGTGGTTCTTTTAACAGTTCAATTGCTTCAAATCCATATAAGAGATGGAGCTCTGCCCATGTACGATACTGTTTTTTCGCGAGTACGTACTGTTCATAGTTTGTGAAACTATACGGTAATAGTTCTTGTAAAATCATTTCAAAACCAGCTTGTTCATTTGTATGTGTTGCATATGTTTCATACATGATTACAAATAGCCGAACGATATCTTTTATGAAAATCGTATTTTCATGATCTTGGATCGTTTTCTTTACTTGTTTATACGTAAAGGAAAGCCAGTTTTTCGCACGATCCCACTGCATGGCACTTAATAGTTCTTCTAACCAATAGAAGTATAGACTCACAACAGAAGCAGGTTGTTTCTTTAGTAAGTCCATCGCTAGTAGATCTTCTTCATTTAAAAAGAGAAGGTGAGAAGACGCTAACGCTTTAGATAGTGGATTAATTTTCGTATCGATTCGTTTTTCTTCCTCTTGTATTTTCTCTTTATTGTTTAAAAGTTCACTCCATATGTGGCGATAAATGAAAAATCGCTCTTGCGTATAAGCGTCGGTAGAGAAGAATACTTCATGAACGAGACGAGCTGTTTCTTGCAAAATTATTTCAGATTCTGAAGGAATCGCTTCTGATTGTAAGTCCCGAACGATGGATTCCACTTTATCTACAAATAGGCGAACGACATTAACAGGTTGGTGATAAGAATACGTTTTGTTTGCTTCGAATGCCTGGATTTCTTCTAATAATTTTTGAAAGCAGTAAAGTGCTGCATGTAACCTGAATAATTCATGTATGGCGATGACGCGCGGAGCTTTCCGCTCAAGTTTCGTATAGAAATCTGTAAAGATACTCATAAGAAAATACATTTGTTTATAAGTAAGGCGAGCTTGTTCTTTTTTAAATGATTCATATTCTTTTTCAAAATACGATTCCCAACTTTTATAATCCGTTTCTTCAAAAGCTGATGATTGCAATACTTGTCTTGCAGTTCGAATAGGAGGAAGGGAAGGTTTCGTATTATTTTTAAATAAAGTTAATACATCTCCTACTTGCCCGAAACTAGACGCTGCAGATAGTAATACGGCGAGCATATGCTCACATTGTGTTGGTGCGAAGCAATCACAATAACTTTCAGCTACATTACGAATCGGAATATGAACGCTATATACGTTGCCTTCCGCATCTACAGTTCCTGATAGTGTATAACCATCAAAGTCAACGTTGTAGACAACACCACTACGATATAGGTGCCGAGCTGTAGCGACATGTTCCTGATCAGCCGTTTGCTGTGGATCTAGTCCTTGAACGAACTCATTCGCAATCATCATAATTTCATCTTTCGTAATTGAGTGTTGCAGCATAATATTCCTCCGTACACATATTTCTTTCCTTTACCATTATAAACAAAAAATGCTCAAAACAGAAAAAATGAAATTTGGATTACATAACTTGAAAATCATGGTAATATATAAAATGTTAATTTCATATATGAATATATATGTATAGGAGGAGAAATGATTTGTCAGATTTACAGACGAAGTTAGGTAGTGGAATGAATAAGTTACAAGAAGGAATAGAACAAGGGAAAATGAAGTTGCAAGTTGCACAAGAAATTGCTCAATTGAAAAAGGGAATGCAAGTGCAAATGCAGAAAAAAGCAGAGGTTCTATTAGAGGTTGGACAGCAAGTGTATGTTCAATTAAGAGGAAGTGGAGTAAATGAAGTGAGCTTAAAAGAAATGATTGCTCCAGTTCAAGAATTTGATGTAGCTATTTATCAAGCAAGAAAGCGCATTGTTGAATTGCAAAAACAACAAGGTGAAAAAGCTACATGTGAATGTGGTGGACCTTTATCAATAAATGATAAGTTTTGTGGTTCGTGTGGAAAGCCTAACCCGATGTTAACAGTAGAAAATGAAGGTGAAACGGTAAATTGTATTTCATGTAATGAGCATATCGATAAAAACTCTACTTACTGTCCAGTTTGTGGAATTAAGCAAAGTGGGGAGTGAATTAAATGTATTGTCGCACATGTGGAAAACAACATGGTGAAGAAGTAAATTATTGCCCAAATGAAGGTAGTATGGAGATTGCAGGAGCTATAGATGCAGTAACATTAGAAAAAGATACTGCAAAATACTGCAGAGGTTGTGGCAGTGAAAATGCTCAAAAAAATTTATATTGTCAAAAGTGTGGGTATTCTTTATCTGTTGTGAAGAAAAAAGAACAAACTGTAAAATTGCCTACAATGGATGGTGCTCCTAAAGTTGAATTTAAAGCAGATAAAGCCGTTTTACAAAAAGGTTTTATTGGTGGGGCTGTTGCAAGTATTCTCATGTTAATTGCTGGTTGGATTGGTAGTTTATTATTTGCCTCTATGTTAAGTGAGATGTTTAGCAAATTTGCGAAAGAATTAGAAATGTTGCCAAGTTTTTATTCGAGTGCAACTTCTACGATGTTAAGTTACCATTTACTTGGTTTTACAGCTAACGATGATAGTGGATTGATATTTTCTTTATCTTGGCATACTCCATTTACATTATTATTAATCATTCCATTTATTATTTTCGCTGGTACAGGAATTTGGTTAGGGAAACAGCATGTTGCGAAAACGATTAAAGATCAAATCTTTATGGCAGCAACAGTTGGTATTATTTATGGAGTCTTTTTATTCATTATAAGTTTTATAGCATCACAATCTTTTGCAATCCCATTCTCAGAAGCAGGTAAGATTACGGTTGGCTATTCAGCGATGAAGAGTTTATTGAGTGGTTTTGTATGTGGGACATTATTTACCTTATTAGGATTTATTGCTCATACAAGCAAAAACAATATGGCAGCAGCATTTCAAGAGTTAATGCCATATGGAGCGTCTGTTTATTACGGTGTTTCGGCTATGATAAAAGGACTTTTAGTAACAGCAGTAGCGGTTTGTATTATGGCGTTAGTAAGTAAGGAAGACGGTATTGAACCATTAAAAGAAATAACAACTTTAAAATCTGAAAGTACATTATTAGCATTAGAGTTAACACCTCAATTATGGAGTATGGCTCATTTTGCGCCGTTAGAAGTATCAAGTCCAGCACTTAGTAAGGAATTTACTAGAATTGGTAAGAAATCAAATGCATATGAGAGCACACTATCGTTTTCATTTATATCAGGCGTCTCTGTAAATGGCGTAGAGCTTAGAGAGATATTGATTTCAAAAGGAGCAAATGAGGGAAGCCTTGCAGAATTTGATAAAGTGAATAACGTATTCCATTACGGTTTATTACTGCTTATTATTCCATTGTTCTTTATGTTTAGAGCGGGAAGAAAGTTAGCTAAATTACCGACTGCCAATATATATATTACATTAGCGGTATGCAGTGGTTCTTACACAATTATGATGATTGTAATGAATATGATTTCTAAGTTCCAAATTAATGTTTCAGGAACTGTAACAAGTTTATTTGGAACAAGCGGAACAGTACTATCTATGCAAAATTCATTTACATATTTAATTTTGTTTAGTTTTATTGTGACATATGTAGCGGCATTTGCTGGAATGAAATTAGCTAAAAAATAGGAGGAGAGCACGTTGAAGTTTTGTGGAACATGTAAAAAGAATGTTGCAGACCATTTGAACTTTTGTCCTGAGTGTGGGAGTAAAGTAGAAGTAATCGTTGATAACACTGCTGCTTCATATACAGAATTACAAAGCGAGACAAAACCAGTGAAAAGTAAAAAAAATTTATTTTTAATCATTGGTTTTGCCATTATTGCTGCATTATTATTTGGGGCATATAAATTTGGAGCATATAAGTTTTCAAAAGAAAAGCAAGTAAATGTAATGATTGAAGCATTCCAAAAGAAAGATATTAATGCAATTGATGAGTTTGTAAAAGCAAATGATTCAAGCTTAAAGATTAAGACAGAGGATCTTAAAGCGTACATGCGTTATTTAAAAGAGAATCCTTCTTACAATAAACAATTACTGTCTTATTTACAGAAAGAGACAGTAGATCAAAAGTTAACAAAAGATAAATCTTCATTTAAGGACGGGGAAATAGTAGAAGAGGGAAAAGAGTGGTTCTTATATCCAAAGTATAAGTTCAGCATGAAATCTTATTATATGAGCGTTAGTACAACTGCAAAAAATGCAGAAATATATGTGAATGACAAAAAAGAAGCAGAGCTTTCTAGTGATAAAACTTCGAAAGAGTTGGGGCCATACTTCCCAGGTACATATGTTGTAAAGGCAACGGCGAAGACAGAACTTACTGAATTAGAAACAGAGAAAGAAGTAGATTTAGCGGATGAACAGAGCGAGAAGGTGAAAGTGGATTTATCGCTTGAAGGCAAGTATGTAAGCATTTCTTCTGATGAAAGTGATGCAACTGTATTTGTGAATGGGAAAAAACGTGGAAAATTAAATTATGGAAGTCATAAGCTTGGCCCTGTATCCACAGATGAAACAGTAGAAGTACATTTAGAGAAAACTACTGATTTTGGTGTGATGAAATCTGAAAGTGTTAAAATTGGAGACCAAAGCACATATTACTTAAAATTCCCGAAAGAAACATCAAGTTCAGCAGTGGGCGAATTTGTAAGAAATCATATTTATGATAACGTACGTGCAATTTCATTAAATGATTTTAGTTTAATTGAAAATAATTATGATAAGAGCGGGAAATCGTATAAGGAAGACCATGATTATATACAGTATTTACACAAAAAAGGAATTACAGAAGACTTATTAACGATGGAAGTTCGTAATGTAGAGCGTCAAAGTGCTACGAAATATAAAGTAACGACATATGAAGAGTATCATATTCGTTACGGTGATGGATCTGTGAAGTTCAAAAGTTTTAATAACGAACATATTGTAACTGTGAATGAAAATGGAAAGATGTTGTATCATTCTCTTGGTGCAAATAATACGTTGAAATCAGAAGATGTATCTGGTCCAACTCGTTAATATGAGAGAAGCTGTTCAATATTTGAACAGCTTCTTTTTTGTAGCTAAATCGATATTTCGTGTCGAACCGTTGATATATCGTAAGTTATGATAGATATAATCGGAAAATCGTTGATATATTGCGATTTATGATAGATATAATTGAAAAATCGTTGATATATTTTTTTACAATTATGAGTGTGTTTCCTTTAGTATCGCTTGTACATATGGATCATGTAATATTTGCTCTATAATTGG
>NZ_JAKUEU010000024.1:0-70156 GCF_022663075.1 Bacillus cereus group sp. BfR-BA-01441 | reverse complement strand
ATGTACGAGAGGCGAGTGCTTTTCCGAGAGATTGTACTCGTCTTATACCGTAAAAAGAATCTTCGCGATTATCGCGAAGATTCTTTTTTTATAGTTCGTTTGAAAAGGTGAAAATATAGACTCTTTCTTTTTATAATAAGCTTAGTAAAAGTCAGTTGAAATATGAACCATTTCGACAAAAAAATAATATACCCCTTGACAGTTACAAATATAACCGATATACTTCATATTAATTTCAAAAGAAAATATATTCTAAATATTACAATGTGTTGAATAGGAGTAGTAAGGTCATGTATTTGTACAGAGAGCTATGGGTTGGTGTGACA
The DNA here is from genome assembly GCF_022663075.1 of Bacillus cereus group sp. BfR-BA-01441. NCBI lineage: Bacteria > Bacillati > Bacillota > Bacilli > Caryophanales > Bacillaceae > Bacillus > Bacillus cereus group sp. BfR-BA-01441. The sequence goes on along the minus strand of NZ_JAKUEU010000024.1, from coordinate 69,830 downwards.
TAGTCAAATGACATCCTGAACTCGCCTAGGAGCAGTAAGGTGGAACGGAATTACATTCTTAGTAAATCTTAACGGTTAACCTTCGATATTAGGTTTGTAATCAAACGATTACTACTAAGGTGGATTCATAATGGAATCAATAAGGGTGGTACCGCGTTAAGTAAATGGCTTAGCGTCTCTTTATATAGAGATGCTAGGCCATTTTTTTATTATATGGAAGAAGAAATGGAGGGTTTATTTGAATAGGTTTATAAAATTTATTTATTTATATAAAAAGATTTAATTAGGAGGAAAATGAGATGAAACAGACGGAGCAATGGACTTCGAAATTAGGTTTTATAATGGCGGCAGCCGGATCAGCAATTGGACTTGGTGCGATATGGAAGTTCCCTTATATCGCTGGGAAGAGTGGGGGAGGAGCGTTCTTTTTAATATTTATATTATTTACTGTTTTAATTGGACTACCGCTACTTATAGCTGAATTTATGATTGGACGCAGTACGCAGAAACAAGCAGTTGGAGCATTTAAAAGCATCGCACCAAATACAGGATGGCACTGGATCGGACGCCTTGGCGTTGGAACGTGTTTTATACTACTTTCGTTTTATAGTGTTGTAGGTGGATGGGTATTAATTTATTTATTCAGAGGAATAACAGGACAACTGATTACTCCAGGACAAAATTACGGTGCGTTATTTACTGAAACAATTGGGAATCCCGCTTGGGCTATTATGGGACATTTCGCTTTTATGTTCATTACGATATGGGTTGTATCAAAAGGTGTACAAAATGGAATTGAAAAAGCAAGTAAATATATGTTGCCAGCATTGTTCGTTTTATTTGTCGCTCTTATTATTCGTTCGTTAACACTTGATGATGCAATGAAAGGTGTGAAGTTTTTCTTACAACCAGATTTCTCAAAGATTACTTCGGAAAGTATTTTGTTCGCAATGGGGCAATCATTCTTTGCAATTAGTATCGGGATTTCAATTATGGTTACGTATAGTTCCTATTTAAATAAAAAAGAAAGTTTACCAAAATCAGCAATAACAATTGTTGGATTAAATTTATTTGTTTCATTATTTGCAGGTCTTGCTATTTTTCCAGCCGTATTTTCATTAGGAATGGAGCCAACAGAAGGACCTGGATTACTATTTATCGTATTACCATCTGTATTTAGTCAAATCCCATTCGGTGGATTTTTCTTAACAGTATTTCTTGCACTATTTACATTTGCGACATTAACATCAGCATTTTCTCTACTAGAAACTGTTGTTTCAGCATTAGCAAATGGTGAACAAGAAAAGAGAACGAAATTATCATGGCTGATCGGTTTCGGCATTTTCTTAGTAGGTATACCATCAGCGTTATCATTTGGAGTATGGAGTGATATTACGATTTTCGGAAAGAATATTTTTGATGCAGTAGACTACTTATCTAGTAATATATTAATGCCACTTGGAGCACTATTTATTAGTATTTTCGTTTCATTCAAAATGGAGAAGAAGGTACTAGAAGCAGAGTTTTTTGTAGGTGGAAATTATGGAAAGAAAGTAGTTACTTGTTGGGCATTTTTACTTCGATTTGTAGCACCACTTGCAATAATTATCGTCTTCTTAAATGTAATAGGAATTATTTAATATTAAATGTTATAATATTCAGTAAAAAAGGGGTGGTGATCATAAAGGAAAATTTGATAGAAGCAGGGAAATACATGAATATTAGAGGGAAAAAGCTATACGTTGAAACACATGGAAATCCTAAAAATAAGCCAGTCTTATACTTGCATGGTGGACCAGGAGAAAGTTGTTATGATTTTTCATTTCATCAAGCGGAACGTTTAAAAGATTCTCTATATGTAATTATGATAGATCAAAGAGGTGTTTGTCGCTCAGAAGAAATTACTGAAGACGAAGCTTTTGGATTAAATGATTTGAGTGAAGACTGTGAGGAATTAAAAAAAGTATTACAAATTGAGAAGTGGTCTATAATTGGACACTCTTTCGGTGGATATGTAGCATTGCTTTATGCGTCGATATATCCAAGTTCAATAGAGAAAATAATATTTGAAGGACCAACTTTTAATTTTGCATTAACAAGTAGGGCTTTGTTGCAAAAGACAGGGCATTTATTAAAAAAGTATGGAAAAGAAGAAGTAGCAAAAGAGTGCTTTGCTTATTCATCTAGCGATGCTAGTTCAGAAGAGTTGTTAGAAGCTTATATAAGATTAAGCGCTGAATTAGAAGAAAAAAGAATGGAGATTTACAATAATAAGGAAGATAGGACAGATGAGAGTTTATACAGTGATGAAGAGTGGGAAATATTTTCAAATCGCTCCAAAATTCACTTTGATAGATTAAAATTAGAGGGAGCATGTCATACATCATTATTATCAAAAATAAAAGATGTACAAAATCTAATGTTATTAATAGTAGGAAAACATGATGTAGTAACGTGTGAAGAACAAATTAAAACATTTAATAAAGATGCCCGAAACGGCAAGTATATCGTATTTGAAGAGAGCGGTCATTCACCTCATTATGAGGAAGCAGATAGATTTGCAGAAACAGTCATACATTTTTTGAAATGAAGAAAAGGGTGCTTCTATAAATGAGAGGCACCCTTTCTAAATTTCTGGATATGTGATTGTGATGCTAGGCCACTTACTTTGCCAATTCTTTTTTATAACTCTGTTTTTGTACATATGTAATCGTTCTTTCGATTTAAGAAAATGAGCTGTTGGTTTCACTTGTAAGGAAAGGACATCTTCAATACCACATGGGGCTGTTAAGATAACGTTGTTTAGTTCATCAAGTGTAACTCCTAAAGCCGTTGCTGTTTCAGGGAATTTAGATATAGCATTAACAGAAGAAGAATATGGTGGCATATTATTCACTACATGCATACGAGCTTGATTTTTTACAGACCAAGGGATAGTAGCATCAATATTCATTAATTTCGTTTCTAATGATTGTTCGTATATCTCATCTTGATGTAGACTATCATAATAAATCACATCAACATCAGGCATAGCCGTTTTAGCTTCATAGTCATGTAAAGTATCCCAAATTTTAGAACGAACAAATCCGGCACAAATCCACCAATCAGGTAGCTCTAGTGATTTTGCCATTTGTAATACATTCATCATCCATTCGTCGTTTTCTATTAAGCGAATGATATCTTGTTCTGTTTGTATAGTCATTTGTTATCTCACCTGCTTTTTTTTAGAGAGTAAATTTAATTCATAAGCTTTATAATCCATGTAATCCAGTAAGCACCTGGTATGAATAACAGTTGAGCAAGTAATGTACCAAAAAGTCTAGAAATCATTAGCCAAGCATACATTTTACTCATTGCTTCAGCACCTTCTTCTGATTGAAGAGCTCGCTCTGTTAAAAGAGCAATACGTGGATCTAGTAGCACTGTTAATAAAATAGTAGCAAAACCATTAATAAGACCAGAAGCTGTAGTGGCTTTTGTTGCGAAAGCTGGAATTAAAAAAGAAGCATATAGTGCGGAAAGAACTCCCGCTGTATAAATTGCAGTAGCGAACATGTTAATAAGCATTATACGCTTTGGAATACCGCCGATACGCAGTCTATGAATCATTTCTAACTTTGGAAAGCGGACATATTTTTTTGTGTACTTTAATTTTTGAATGTTATTCGTTTTCATCATTCGAATGAAAGAACCGTCTGTTTCAAAGTTTTGAATGACATATCCAAATAGTTTTGTCAAAGTTGGATACAGTATAATCGCAAGCAATGTACCGATAGAAGCAGATAATAGTACAAGACGTATAATATGCTCTAAATCAATAGAAGGATCTAGTTTTGCTTCGTCCACAATCCCGCCAAGTAAAAAGGCTTGTAGTAAGTTTGACGTTCTTGAAATGAGTAATACGATTCCTACGACGGATAATGCGACAGCAATCTTCTTTAAACGAACCCCCGCTAATCGAATACTATAAGAGCTTGTTTCAACTGCGTGGATTACAATTGTGAAAGCCATTATAAAAATTAACGTAATTGACATTTGTTTCACCAGTTTCTATTAAAATAATTGTAACTTTTTTACTGTATCATATCTATCGTATTTTGTAACTGAAAGTATGTGACATATGGAAATGGATTTTTCGAAAAAATAGATAATAATAGTATAATAGGGAGAAGTGGAAGAGATGTTAGCACTTATTTATACAGCAAATTAAGTGGAGGAATGAAGCATGTATAAAACATTTCTATTTGATTTAGATGGAACTTTAACGGATCCGAAAGAAGGGATTGTAAACTCGGTTTTATATGCATTAAAAAAAGTAGGAATTGAAGAAGTACATATAAGTGAGTTAGATTCATTTATAGGTCCTCCTATTCAGCAATCATTCATAGAGAGATATAATATGAGTGAAGGAGAGGTTGAACGTGCTGTTTTTTACTTCCGTGAGTATTTAAAGCAGCGTGGATTGTTTGAAAATAATGTATACGAGGGGATTCTGAAGCTCTTGCAACAATTAAAAAGTTCAGGGAATCGCATATTTGTAGCAACTTCAAAGCCCACTGTATTTGCGAAACAAGTTATAGAGCATTTTCAATTAACGAATTATTTCGAAGACATCATTGGAAGTAATTTAGATGGTACGAGAATAAAAAAAGAAGAAATAATTGCTCATATTTTACAAAAAAATGAAGAACTAAATAAAGAAGAAATGATAATGATTGGTGATAGAAAGCACGATATAATAGGTGCAAATCAGAATGGAATTGCTTCAATTGGTGTTTTATATGGCTATGGCTGTGAAAAAGAACTGACTGAAGTTAGTGCGACCTACATAGTGAAAGATGTTGAAGAACTGTATCATTTTTGTGTAGAGAAAAATTTAATACAGCAGTAAATATAGATTCTAGCAATCCCTTTATAACGTATGACGATGAATTCGTTTCTGTTTAAAGGGATTTTTCATATGTAATCGAATAATTATAATTAGACATTTTTAGCATAAAAATTTGTATGAATAAGAGGAGGGATGTCAGAATTAAAAGGTTAGTAGAAATTTATCAACAAAATTTAGAATATTCTGTTTAATGGAGGGGTAAAATTGGAGTTAGTTATTATATTATTAGCACTAAGTTTACTTATGTTCGTAGCATACAGAGGTTTTTCTGTTATTTTATTCGCGCCGATATTTGCATTATTTGCAGTATTTTTGACAGAACCTAGTTATGTATTACCTTTCTTTTCTAATATCTTTATGGAGAAAATGGTTGGATTTATAAAATTATATTTTCCTGTGTTTTTATTAGGAGCAATATTTGGAAAAGTAGTGGAAATGTCAGGAATTGCAGATTCTATCGCAAAAACAATTATTGAGTTAGTTGGTGAAAAACGTACTATATTAGCGATTGTATTAATGGGGGCTATTTTAACGTATAGTGGTGTTAGTGTGTATGTAGTAGTGTTTGCTGTTTATCCGTTCGCAGCTAAGTTGTTTCGACAAGCTAATATTCCAAAGCGTTTAATCCCTGGAACGATTGTTCTTGGAGCAGTAACGTTTACAATGGATGCGTTACCTGGATCACCACAAATTCAAAATGTAATACCTACAACATTTTTTAAAACGGATATTTATGCTGCACCGATACTTGGGATTGTAGGAGCAATTTTTGTTCTTACAGTAGGTTTACTATATTTAGAGAGTAGACGTAAGAAGGCAAAAGCGGCAGGTGAAGGATACTTTGGTTTTAATGATGGAAATACTGAAATGGCAGCATCTTTGCAAGTAGAACAAAAAAATATGACATTAATTAATAACATTGAAATCACAAGAGCACAACAACTTATTGCATTTATACCACTTATTTTAGTAGGTGTAATGAATAAAGTGTTTACTATTATGATACCGAAGTGGTATCCAAGCGGTTTTGATTTTTCTGCAATTGGTATGAAAGCATTTGGAAAAGTAGAATTAAGTGCAGTAGTAGGAATTTGGTCTGTAGAATTGGCACTTATTATAGGGATCTTAACAACGTTATTATTATATTGGAAGCGAGTAGTAACAGGTTTCCAAGCTGGATTGAATACAAGTATTGGTGGAGCGCTACTTGCAACGATGAATACAGGAGCTGAGTTTGGATTCGGTGGTGTCATTGCAGCACTTCCAGGTTTCGCAATTATGAGAGATGGCATCTCTGCTACTTTCACAAATCCGTTAGTGAATGGTGCAGTAACGACGAATATTTTAGCTGGAATTACAGGCTCGGCATCAGGAGGAATGGGAATAGTATTAAGTGCAATGGGAGATAAATTTATTGCAGCGGCCAATCAATTTGATATTCCATTAGAAGTTATGCACCGTATCGTATCAATGGCATCAGGAGGAATGGATACACTACCACATAACGGGGCTATTATTACTATTCTTACAGTAACAGGATTAACACATAAACAGTCATATAAAGATATATTTGCTATTACAATTTTGAAAACGGTTGCTGTATTTTTAGTTATCGCATTCTATACTTTAACAGGACTCTATTAAAAAATTTGAATCGTAAAGATTCATCAAATCGATAATTTATGTTATAAAATATTAATTAGGATAAGAAGGGGTGGGGGACTTGCAAGAGGTTTCTGAGTTTCGTATGCCAAAGTCGGTATTATATGGAAGGAATTCGCTTGAAAAACTGGGAGAACAATCAAAAAAGTTAGGGAAAAGAGCTTTTATAGTTACTGATACAATTATGGAGAAATTAGGATATGTTGAAAAGTGTATGCAACAACTAAATAAGAAAGGCATTACTGTTAGTACATATAATAAAGTGGATGCTGAGCCTACAAATATACACGTATTAGAAGCGTTATCTCTTTGTAAAGAGGAAAAGTGCGATTTTATTATCGGTATTGGTGGTGGAAGTTGTATTGATGCTGCGAAAGCGGTAGCGGTTTTATATACAAATGGTGGAGAAGTTGAGGATTATGTCCAAAAGGATATTAAAATAGAAAACAATCCACTACCACTTATTGCAATTCCAACAACTTCTGGTACTGGATCGGAAGTTACAAGTGTAGCAGTAATTACGAATAAAAAAACAGATGTAAAAATGATGATGAAGCATCCTAGTTTTATACCGAAAGTAGCAATTATAGATCCGGTTTTGACAAGTTCGTTACCCCCACAAATTACGGCAGCAACAGGAATAGATGCGTTATGTCATGCGATTGAAGCGTATATTTCTAAAGTTTCACAACCACTTACAGATGTACTTGCTCTTTCAGCTATTGAAAGTATTATGAAATATTTACATATAGCATATGAAGATGGACGTAATATGGAGGCAAGAGAAGCGATGATGATTGCTTCTTTACAAGCTGGAATTGCATTTTCTAATGCATCAGTTACATTAGTTCATGGAATGTCAAGGACAGTGGGAGCATTATTTCATGTACCGCATGGAATATCAAATGCCATACTATTACCTACAGTGTTAGAGTTTACAAAAACAAGTGCAATGAAAAGGTTAGCAAAAATTGGACGTAGTTTAAATAAGGATTTGTATTCGAATTCTGATGAGGAAGTAGCAGACTACACACTTGGTGAAATAAAAAAACTTTGCTTTGATCTTCGTATTCCAAATTTAAAAGAATACGGAATCGATGAAATTGAATTTGAAAATGCTATTTCTAAAATGGCATCAGATGCAATTGAAAGTGGTAGCCCAGCTAATAACCCACGTGTTCCATCATATGATGAAATCAAAGAGCTGTATCGAGAGTGTTTTAATTATAAGTATAAAGAATTTATAAAAACATCAGGTTGTTAATTTCAGAATATTCTATAAAAATTTCCTTGGAAATGAAAGTAGAATTATTCTTTATTATTTCCATATTTCCGTTAAAACAAGACTTTATATTCCAAACTTAAAGTCTTGTTTTATTATGTATAATATACACAATAAAACGTTGTTATTAGTTTTATAAAAATAGTTTAGGTAGGTGTTTATATGAAAACGATAGGTCTTATAGGTGGCATGAGTTGGGAATCAACTTCTGAATATTATCGAATTATTAATGAAGAAATAAAAGAGAGAGTAGGAGGGCTACATTCAGCAAAATGTTTGATTAATAGTGTGGATTTTGAAGAGATTGAACGATGTCAGTCTAGCGGAGATTGGGATGGTGCTGGAGAAATTCTAGGGAATGCGGCATATTCATTACAAAAGGGAGGAGCAGACTTTATAATCATTTGTACAAATACAATGCATAAGGTAGTTGAAAAAATAAAGGAGAAAATTGATATTCCAGTCTTACATATTGCTGATGCAACTGCAAAAGAAATTAAAAGAAAAGACATTCAAAAGGTTGGTCTGCTTGGAACTAAATATACAATGGAGCAAGATTTCTATAAGTCACGTATTGAAGAGCATGATATAAAAGTAATAGTACCATCAGGAACAAATAGAGAAAAAGTAAACGAAGTAATATATACAGAATTATGTTTAGGAAAAATAGTAGTTCAATCTAGAGAGTATTATAAAAGGGTTATAGAAGAATTAGTACAAGAAGGAGCACAAGGAATTATATTAGGTTGTACGGAAATAGGTTTATTAATAAAGCAAGAAAACGTATCAGTCCCGATATTTGATACGACCCATATACATGCAATTGAAGCAGTCAAGGTAGCTTTAGATAAATAGATTATAATTATATTATGTAAACTTAATTCGTATATCTGGAAAACATTCAGAAAATACTTTATAATGTAAGTGGTTACATTTGAGGGGGAATGCGTATGTTTTCAGTTCAACCAATCGCATTTGTACATAATGAAAGAAAGGAAATAAAAGATGATGAGTGGGGAGAAGTAAGATCCCGTATAACTTTAACTGAAATGTATGCAGAAAAAAGTATACAAGGGATTGAAGATTTTTCTCATATTGAAGTTGTTTTTTATTTTCATAAAGTAACTGACGAGCAAATTCAGTATTTTGCTAGACATCCTAGAAATAATAAGGATTATCCTGAAGTAGGTATTTTTGCACAGCGCGGGAAAAATCGTCCGAATCGCATAGGTGTAACAATTGTAAAGGTGATCAAAAGAGAAGGTAAATCAATTATTGTTGAGGGATTAGATGCTATTGATGGCACTCCTATATTGGATATAAAACCAATAATGAAAGAGTTTATGCCGACAGAAGAAATACACCAGCCTAAATGGGCAACGGATATAATGAGACAGTATTGGAAGGGGAATGGAGTAAAATGAGAATATATGAGGCAACAATTGCAGATTTAGATGGACTGGCATCAGTTTTTAATAACTATCGCATGTTTTATAGACAAGATTCTGATTTAGAAGGTGCAAAAGTATTTTTACGAAATCGAATTGAGAAAAAAGAGTCCGTTATTTTCGTAGCAGTTGAAGACGGCGAATATATTGGGTTCACACAACTATATCCATCATTTTCTTCCATTTCAATGAAAGAATTATGGATTTTAAATGATTTATTTGTACAAGCGGCGAAGCGTGGAGCCGGAACAGGTAAAAAATTATTAGAAGCTGCTAAAGAATACGCATTAGAAAATGGAGCAAAAGGTGTAAAATTGCAAACAGAGATTGATAATTTATCAGCACAACGATTATACGCTGAAAATGGCTATTTGAGAGATAATCGTTATTTCCATTACGAATTAACGTTTTAAAAAATTAAGTTGAAAGAGGCATTTTCAAGAAAAAGAATTTCTTTGTAATGAGAAATTCTTTTTTATTTTTGCCTAAATTAAAAAACATGACAAAAATAAAACGATATTTATTTATTGTTAAACAATAAACGTTGTGATAAAATTATGTTGCCATTAAATAAGTGAGGTATTGTAAATGAATCTTAAACGAAGTTCAACAATGTTCTTAAAAGTAATTATTTTTCTTGCTGGAATTTCAGTGCTTGCTTTATGCATACTTTTAGTGCCGGAAATGGCGAATTTCGCAGCAAATTTGTATCCTAATATTGCTCCGATGAAATATCTTGTTTTCATTGTGATGTATGGAGCAGCTGTGCCTTTTTACGTTGCTCTTTATCAGGCTTTCAATCTTTTACAGTACATTGATGAGAACACAGCGTTCTCGGAATTATCAGTAAAGGCGTTAAAGAATATAAAGCGCTGTGCAATTACAATCAGTGGTTTGTATGTATTAAGTTTGCCACTTTTTTATTTTATAGCGAAAAAAATGGACCCTCCTATTGGGTTAGTGGGACTCATTATCGTTTTTGCTTCGCTCGTTATCTCCGTTTTTGCTGCTATCCTCCAACGACTTCTACAAGAGGCAATTAACATAAAATCAGAAAATGATTTGACGGTTTGAGGTGGCGGATATGACAATCATTATTAATATTGACGTCATGTTAGCAAAACGAAAAATGAGTGTAACGGAGCTTTCAGAGAAGGTTGGAATTACGATGGCGAATCTTTCTATTTTGAAAAATGCGAAAGCAAAAGCGGTTCGTTTTTCAACATTAGAAGCGATATGTAAAGCTTTGGAGTGTCAGCCAGGGGATATTTTGGAGTATAAAAACGATGAGAATACTCAATAAAAACAGATAACAAATGTAAATAATAGAAGTCAATAAAGAAGGGATAGCCACTAAGCTATTCCTTCTTTACGTTAATTGCTGTTACTAATAAAAAATATAATTTGAATTGCAATGTTTGCGTATCAAAAGGGAACTTGCTACCTTTTGAGGTGATCCGTTTTGTGGAATACAATTATTTGCCAAAAAGGCTATTTTAACTATGTTTTAAATTATTTCGGGTGAATCAAAATTTTCATTTGTATTATAGTTGATTTAAAACCCAGTTTGTTGCATCTTCAAAGTTATCTGCAATGTAGTTTGGTTCAATATGTGCCCATTTGTCTCGGTACGTATGCAAAGCATCATACCCAGCGCCTGTTCGGACTAGAATCGTAGTCGCATTTACTTTTGCTCCTGCAACAATATCAGTCCAACGATCACCAACTACAGCACATTGTGTTAAATTAAGTCCATGTTTTTTTGCTGCTTTAAGCAGCATGCCTGTACTTGGTTTACGGCATTCACAACCATCACCGTGTTTATGAGGACATACATAAATATCATCAAAACCGAAGCCTTCTAATTCTTGTACAAAATCGGCTACAGTTGCTATTCCATCTGCGATACCGGGTTGATTTGTGAAAGAGAAAATTTTTATATTTTTAGCTTTTAGTTTTTGCAAGGATGTTATTGTGAATGGAAATAATGTAAAAGATCCTGGATAATGTATTGTAGTGTCACCACCAATTGTACCGTCACGATCAATGAAAATTGCTTTAATGTTTGTCATAGTTATAGTCCCTTCACTTTATAAAGTAGTTTAAAAATATTTTACAAATCGGTAGCCATTTACTTCATAACCTAATTTTTTGTAAAAAGGATGAGCTTCTACTCTTTTTGTTCCACTAACTAGCCATGTGCCAATGCAATTATGTTTCTTTGCTAATTGCTCGGCATAATCCATCAAAACTTGTCCAATGCCTTTCCGTCGTATGTTAGAATCAACGCTAATAATTGAAATCTCTCCATAACGTGTTACATCTTCTAAATTTTCACGTATACGAAATCCAAGTAATCCAAATATAGCTTCTTCTTCCTCGTAAACATATAAAAAATCAAACGGACTCATTTGTACGAATTGTAGGCGGTTGTTCATATCTTCATAGGAAATAGAGGAACCTTTTAATTCTTTCGTTAAAGAACAAAGTGCGTCTATATCATCTATCGTTGCTTCACGAATTTGAAAAGACATATTATCAACTCCAATAAAATGTAATCAAACATTTAATATTCTGTTAAAAAATGTTTTTTCCTGCTATGAAAATAAATATTTTATAATGATATATAGATAGTTATATGTTATTCTTTTCCTTGATTGTATTGGAAATGGAAAGAAGGGGAATGCATGTTAAAAGTAAATATCCGCTCAGCTGGATATGAAATAGGCGAAAAAACAATTCATGATATAGTTTTTTCTATCGAAAAAGGTGAACTAGTTGCTCTTATTGGAGCAAATGGTGCTGGGAAAAGTACGACGATTAAAACGATACTCGGATTACTTGTAAATATGGACGGTGAAATATCATTCGGTGAAAAGAAAAATCCGTATGCATACGTACCAGAACATCCAACATACTATGATTACTTGACGCTCTGGGAACATATTGAATTATTAATGGCAGCTCGTGGAAGTGAAATGGGAAGTTGGGAAGAACGAGCGGAACAATTATTACATACTTTTCGAATGAATAAGCATAAACATGAGTATTTATCAAAGTTTTCAAAAGGCATGAAACAAAAGTCTATGCTAATATTGGCGTTTTTAACTGAGCCAGATTTTTATATCATTGACGAACCTTTTATCGGTTTAGATCCAGTAGCTACGAAAGAGTTTTTAAATTATTTATATAAAGAAAAAGAGCGCGGGGCAGGAATTTTACTTTGTACGCACGTATTAGATACTGCTGAAAAAATTTGTGAAAGATTTTTACTCATTTCACAAGGTACATTAGTCGCAGATGGACATTTAGAATCTATTCAAATATTAGCGGAAATGCCGGGTAGTTCATTATTAGACTGCTTTGATGTAATTGTAAGGCGTGAACAACATGATTAAACAACAATTTTATAAGAGATTACGCCATGAACTCCAGCGGAAATGGAAGTCTATACGTTCGGTAACAGATTGGACAGTCGCATTATATATTATTATTCCAGCACTTATATTTATGGGAATCTATTATCGATCGCTATGGATAAATGAATTATCAACGGAAGAGACGATTTATTTCGGATTAGGATTACTCGCATTTTATCTAGTAACATATCCAAGAGGAGTTCGTTCATTTTTTGAGCAAGCGGATAGTTTATTTTTAATTTCGTATGCAACACATATGCGAAAATTAGTCCAGTATGGCATGATGTACACATTTGTTCGAATAGCGATAACGAATATAATAGTAGTCGTTATTATGTTACCAGTGTTGATGAAAAGTATCGAAGTAACAGAGATACAAGTCCTATTATTTTGGGTATTCTTTACTATATTTCGATTTATGTTGTCGTTGTTAACGAGATTTGTTCATGTACATGTGGGGAAACGATGGGTTTTATGGATTGTAAAAAATGTAGTATTTTCTATGAGCGTGTCCTTTTTTGGAATTAGTTTATTTTTTATTTATAAAAATCCGTTGTATTCAATTCTATTTATCGGTTTAGTAATTTTCTTAAGTAGTGTATTAGTAAAAGAGAAAATGAATTATAAAAAGTTCTTTTTTAAAGAAATCGAGAAAGAAAAGGAGGAAAGCATGCGCTGGACGAGTGGAATTATGCAAGTTGGTGGTCATGCGGCTAAACCGAGTAGTTCGAATAAAAAACCGTGGATGTTTCCGCGCTCTAAAAGACTTTTAGGGAAAAACGCTGATTCTCGTATTGTCGAATCTTTTTTGAAAGAATTTTTCCGTACAAGTACTGCACGAATATTTTATATTCAAATTGTATGTATCAGTACTGCAAGTATAATTATGACTCCAAGGTGGATTGCAGCTATTGTTCTCGTATTTGCTGTAGTTGCAATTTCTCGCTATGCACGTGATTATTGGAATGAATTTACGAATAAGATGTTTCTTCGTTTATATTGTGATGAAGGGAAATTACTATTGTTAAGATGGAAGGCAGATCGTTATTTACTACTACCAGCAATACTTTTATATGGAATAGTTATACTTTCACAGTTTTATTTATTGCCAGCTGTGGTAGGCAGCGTTGTTTTTATTTTATTAATTGTATGGATTGTATTTGTACCATTAAAAAAGAGCCATTGACGGCTCTTTTTCTAGTCTGTAACACATTGATAAATAAAATATACTAAAACGAGTATACTTGCGGCGGAATACATGACATCTAAAGTCATCTGATCGCCTCCTTATTGTTGTTGTATTTTTATTGTATGAAATCTTACAATTTCATATTCAAGTGAAAAATATGTGAACGTTAACAAAATTGTAAAGTGCAAAAATTACAATCATTTTGTATAATAGAAGAAACCACCGTTATATAAAAAATAATGAGTGAAAGGGGAGGGGACATAAATGCCAAATTGGTTTAGAAAAACCTTAGTCGCATTAATTACCGTGTTTACATTTGGTTTAGTGACGCCTCCTTCCATATTACTTGATAATGCCAAAGCTGCGGACAAGCCTACGAGCACAGCTGGGCAACAAAGTTTGGAGAGCACGTCCTATACATATGAAGAAACGAATGACAGGTTAACCACCGATACTTTTATTACTTATGCAATGCAAGAAGCAGAGAAGCAGTCGATGCAAAAGTTTGGGACTAAAATTGGTCCAGTAATTGAAGATGAGTTTAAAGATGTAATATTACCGAAAATTGAAGAGGCAATTGCTGAGCTTGCTAGTGATGTACCAGAAGATTCACTACAATCATTAGCGATTTCTCAAAAACCAGCTGGTGGAAATAATGAGAAGATTTTTCACGTCTACGATACGAAATCTGGAAATGATTTATTGCGTTTCCATGTAAGAAGAGATCATCCACCGCAAGATGGTTATTATTTTAATTTCCATTACCACCGTTTTGATGATGGATACTCTGGACATCATGAGTTAGGAAATATTTATTGGAATACGAATGTACCACCGAAATGGTTGTCTTAAAAAGAACAAGAGAAAATCTTGTTCTTTTTTATTTTTATAGAAGGGACAGACAACTATGTTGTTGAATAACATAGGTTTAGAAAAAAGAAGCAAAGGGAGTATGGGAATGCAAAAATATATTGTTTTTGACTTTGATGGCACATTAGTAGATTCACAAAATATATTTGTACCGATTTATAATCAACTTGCTGAAAAACATGGGTATAAAGCAGTAAAGGAAGACGAAATTGAACATTTGCGTAAATTAACGATGCCAGAGAGATGTAAACAACTTAATGTACCACTGTATAAACTACCGATATTAGCGTTGGAATTTTATAAATTATATCAGCCTGCTATAAAAAATCTCGTTTTGTTCCATGGGATGAAAGAAGTATTAGATGAACTACATAAAAAAGGCTACGGAATTGCAGTCATATCATCGAACTCAGAAGAGCATATTCGGGCGTTTTTACACAAGAATGGTATCGAAAATATTCAAGAAGTGTATTGTTCTAAAAATTTGTTTGGTAAAGATAAAATGATAAAAAGATTTTTGAAATCAAAAAAAATAACAGAGAAAGATATGTTATATGTCGGTGATGAACAGCGAGACGTAGCAGCATGTAAAAAGGCTGGAGTGAACGTAATTTGGGTATCTTGGGGATATGATGTTATTGAAACAGTGAAAAAAGATGCACCAGATTACATGGTTCATAAGCCGATGGAAATTGTGCAAGTAGTACAAGGAGCGTATTCTTAATATGAATACACTGCGAGCGGGCATTCATCATATTGAATTTTGGGTAGCAAATTTAGAGGAATCCATTTCTTTTTATAATAAGTTGTTTTCCATAATTGGGTGGAGAAAGTTAAATGAAATAGCATATAGCACAGGAGAAAGTGAAATATACTTTAAAGAAGTAGATGAGGAAATTGTTAGGACGTTAGGGCCTAGACATATTTGTTATCAAGCTATTCATAGAGAAGTAGTTGAGGAAGTAGCAGATTTTCTTTCTAGTACGAAAGTGAAGGTAATACGTGGTCCAATTGAAATGAATCATTATTCGGAAGGTTACTATACGATTGATTTTTACGATCCGAATGGATTTATTGTAGAAGTTGCCTATACACCAAATGCAGAAATGTAAGGGGAATAGATATGAAGATAATTACAGCATGGCAAAATAATATACAAATAGTAAAAGATGCAGTGGATATTAAAGAAATTTCTAAAGGTTTTTCGCCTGATAAGAAATATATAATTACGAGTACGAATAATGAAAAATATTTATTGCGGACAGGCGATATAAAAGAGTATGAAAGAAAGAAAATAGAGTTTCAAATTTTAAATGAAATGCAAAATCGTAGTGTGCAAGCACAAAAACCAATTGAAATGGGTTTGTTGGCAGAAGAAGGTTTATGCTATGGCATTTTTTCATATTTAGAAGGGGAGGATGCGAAGAAGCTATTGCCTACGTATTCACCAAAAGAACAATATGATATTGGTATAGAGGCAGGAAAAGATTTAGCAAAAATGCATACATATGAAGCTCCTAATAATATACTTCCATGGTATGAAAGAGCAATGAAAAAACATAGTAAATATTTAGAGGCATATAAAACATGTGGAATAAACATAAAAAATGATGATAAAATCATAAAGTTTATTGAAGAAAATGAAATATCTTTAAAGAACCGCCCCAATCGATTTCAACACGATGATTTTCATTTAGAAAATATAATTGTACGGGATGGAAAATATGTAGGTGTTGTTGATTTTAATGGCTACGACTGGGGCGACCCACTTCATGATTTTGTGAAAATTGCACTGTTTGCAAGGGATATTAGTATTCCGTATTCAATCGGACAAATAGAAGGATACTTTAATAGAAAAATACCAGAGGAATTCTGGAAATTATACACGGTGTACGTTGGTATGACAGTTTTCTCCTCAGTTGTCTGGACATTACGAGCAGCGCCGCATATGTTAGATGATATGTTAGAGCGCCTTACTATAGTTTTAGAGGATCATAATAACTTTGAGTTATCGAAGCCAATTTGGTTTCAATCAGATAAGATTGATATGAAATAGAAAAGGTAGGTGTGATTCGCACCTACCTTTATTTTTTACCATCAAAATACTTATTTAATTTTCTTAAATGTAAGCGGCTGAGTACTTAATGTAGCTGGTACATGTAACTGAAGGGATGGGAATTCACCACTTACATTCATTTCATAAGCGAATAATAAGCTCATTTTCATTTGGAATAAGTCAACTTTTGCAGAGAAGATGTCGTAATGATGATGCCCTAATTGAATATCCATTTCCATAAATTGTACATATAACGAATCATCTCGTTTGTATACTTGTAATGTTCCGTATGCAGGATGTTCAAAAGTACCAGTATAATCCTCTAACTTGTGCGAAGGTGTAGTCCCTTTAATTTGTTCAGGGAGGGATTCAGTTGCTTCTTTCATCATTTCCTTCATTTTTTTAGTATCTTCTACAGCACGTTTATGCCAATCAATGGATTCTAATTCAAGTAGTTCGTCATAAATTTGATTAGCGAGATAAGTAGGAAGTAATGTTCCTCCAGCATTCGTTAAAATGACAAGGCCTATGTTTTCTGTTGGTATGAATGAAACAAGCGCTGAAAATCCATCGATATTACCGCCATGATGAATCACTTTTTTACCACGATAAGCGCTAATAAACCAACCAAGACCGTAACTATTTAATGGAGATTCAGGGAGTGATAAAACCGGTTGGTCTGGAATTGAATTGTGTGGTGTATACATTTGTTGTAATAATTCAGAGGAGATTAATTCATGATCTCCAAATTTTCCTTCATTTAAGTGGAGAAGTACCCAATTTGCCATATCTTCAATTGTGGAATTAATACACCCAGCAGCGCCAACTGTATCGATGTTACGGAATGGAACTGCTTTTATTTCACCGTCATTTTCAATGTAAGGTAAAGCGTAATCATCTGTAGTTTGTGAATCGTTAACAGAGAAGTTTGTATGTCTCATATTTAAAGGTTCTAAAATATGTTCTGTAGTGTATTGCTCCCACGTTTGATTTGTAATGTTTTCAACAATGTAGCTAATTGTTGCATACATTAAATTGTTATATAGAAATGCAGTTCGGAACGGTGCATCAAGTGGTAAATGTTTTATTTTTTCAACGAGATCTTTTCGAGATAAGGAAGAACTGTACCAAAGAGCCTCATGACGACTCACTCCAGTTCGATGAGAAGCTAAATCCCGTCCTGTAACTTGTGAGCTAGCAAGTAGTTCAGATAAAGTAAAGTTAGGTATATAAGACTGGATAGGGGTATCCCAATTAAACTTTTTTTGCTGTGCTAACAAGCTTAATGAAAGTGTGCCAAATGCTTTCGTTGAGGAACCGATTGCGAATCGAGTATTCGGTGTAACAGCCTCTTTTGTTTCTATATTACGATAGCCGAAACCTTCTGAAATAATAACTTCACCGTCTTTTATAACAGCGACAGCAGCACCAGGAACATTTAAATCCTTCATCATTTTTTCAGCCGTTGTTTGTAAAGAAGTCATAACAGGCGTTTCAATTTTAGACATACTTCTAACCTCCAAATATAAATTTTGTTCTACCGCACTATACTTTCGGTAATAGAAAATGAAAACCTTTTTATATTTGGAAAGTTAATAATTTTGTAAGAATTAGCGCAAGAAATTTTATTAATTAGGATTATTAAATTTATCATTTTTCATGTTATGATAAATTGCATATACGATTGAAAGAAGGTTTTCCTACATATGAAACATGCTGAAAATGAATACTTAAATTTATGCCGCCATGTAATGGAACATGGTACGAAGAAAGAAGACCGTACAGGGACAGGCACTGTATCTGTATTTGGATATCAAATGCGTTTTGATCTAAGTAAAGGTTTTCCTTTATTAACAACAAAGAGAGTACCGTTTCGCCTTGTAGCAAGTGAACTGCTTTGGTTTATGAAAGGTGATACAAATATTCGCTATTTATTGCAGCATAATAATAACATTTGGAATGAATGGGCGTTTAAGAGCTGGGTAGAAAGTGATGAGTATACTGGTCCTGACATGACTGATTTTGGTCTTCGCTCACAACAAGATGAAGAATTTAAAGTACAGTACGACGAGCAAATGGAATTGTTTAAAAAGAACGTTTTAGAAGATGATGAGTTCTCAAATAAATATGGTTATTTAGGAGACGTTTACGGTAAACAATGGCGTGCTTGGAAAACGACAGCTGGTGAGACACTTGATCAATTAAAAGATGTAATTGAAATGATTAAAAAAACACCAGACTCACGTCGTTTAATCGTTTCTGCTTGGAATCCTGAAGACGTACCGAGTATGGCATTACCGCCTTGTCATACATTATTCCAATTTTATGTAGCGGACGGAAAACTTTCTTGTCAGCTATATCAAAGAAGTGGTGACATATTCCTTGGAATTCCATTTAACATCGCAAGTTATTCACTACTAACACATTTAATTGCACATGAATGTGGTCTTGAAGTAGGAGAATTTGTTCATACAATTGGAGATGCACACATTTATACAAATCATTTTGAACAAGTAGAAAAGCAATTGGCACGTGAACCACGTCCATTCCCGAAACTTACATTAAATCCAGATGTGAAATCTGTGTTTGATTTTGAAATGGAAGATTTAAAGATTGAAGGATACGATCCGCATCCAGCAATTAAAGCACCGGTTGCAGTATAATTGTAGAGGAGATGAAAAAATGATTGTTTCATTTATGGTCGCGATGGACGAAAATAGAGTAATTGGTAAAGATAATAATTTACCTTGGCGTTTACCGAGTGAATTACAATACGTGAAGAAAACAACGATGGGCCACCCGCTTATTATGGGAAGAAAGAACTATGAAGCGATTGGTAGACCACTGCCTGGAAGACGTAATATTATTGTAACTCGTAATGAAGGGTATCATGTTGAAGGCTGTGAAGTTGTTCATTCTGTAGAAGAAGTATTTGAACTATGTAAAAATGAAGAAGAGATTTTTATTTTTGGCGGAGCGCAAATTTACGATCTCTTTTTACCTTATGTAGACAAGTTATATATAACAAAAATCCATTATGCATTTGAAGGAGATACATTCTTCCCAGAAATGGATATGACAAATTGGAAAGAGATTTTTGTAGAAAAAGGTTTAACGGATGAAAAAAACCCGTATACGTATTATTACCATGTATATGAGAAGCAACAATAATAAAAAAGATTGATGTGAGAATTCACATCAATCTTTTTATTTGTATTCACCAATATAAGTTTATAGATGAGATTCGATAGTGCTATAATGATAGGTAGCATGTAAAAATGCTAAAATTTTCAAAAGTACTAATATAGAAAGAGGAGGAGAATCGATTGAGAAAGATATGGGGGATTCTTTTTCTTTGCTTAACATTCATGTTAGTTGGATGTGGTAAAGAAGAAAAACCACAAGAAGCGTTTGATACATATGTAAAAGCGTGGAATAAACAAAAATTTGCAGATATGTATGATCAACTATCAAAAAATGCAAAAAAAGATATTTCAAAGAAAGAGTTTACTGAGAAATATGAAAAAATTTATTCTGGTATCGAAGTGAAAGACTTAAAGGTAGAAACAGGGGAAGTAAAAGAAGATAAAAAAGATGAAGGTCCTGTTCCTTTTAAAGTAAGCATGGATACAGTTGGTGGTAAAATCACATTTGGTCATGAAGCAAAAATGGTGAAAGAAAAAGATGGAGATAAAGAATCTTGGAAAATAGATTGGACTCCTGATTTTATTTTCCCTGGCATGACGAAAGATAGTAAAGTGCGTATGCAGACAACACAGCCAAAACGTGGTGAAATATACGATCGTAATGGAAAAGGTCTTGCAACGAATGGGAAAGCTTCTGAAATCGGATTGATTCCTGAAAAGTTAGGCGATACTGCTCCGCAAACGAAAGAAACAGTAGCGAAGTTATTAAATATGTCTGTAGAAGAAATTGATCAAAAATTAGCTGCTAAATGGGTAAAACCAGGGTATCTCGTACCAATTGGAATTTTGCCTGAAGGGGCAACACAAAATACGTACATTGATTTACCAGGTGTTTCAACAAAACCTGTAAATGTTCGTACATATCCGTTAGGGGAAGCGGCAGCTCATCTGACTGGTTATATTGGAAAGGTAAATGCTGAAGATTTAAAAACGCTACAAAAGAAAGGCTATCAAGCTGATGACCCAGTTGGTAAAGCTGGCTTAGAGCAAGTATTAGAGGAAAAGCTACGCGGTAAAAAAGGTGGCCGTGTCTTTGTAGAAGATGCGCAAGGAAAAGAAATTAAAAATTTAGCAAAAACAGATGCTGTTGATGGAGAAAATGTAACTTTAACTATTGATAGTGTTGTTCAAGAAAAAACGTATAATGAAATGAAGGGCGAAGCTGGTTCAAGTGCAGCAATTAATCCGAAAAGTGGAGAAACAATTGCACTAGTAAGTAGTCCAGCATATGATCCTAATATAATTGCACGAGGGACATCGAAGGCACAACGCGAAGCTTGGAATAATGATCCGAAAAAACCAATGACAAATCGCTTTACACAATTGTCGGTACCAGGTTCTGTATTTAAACCTATTACAGCTGCAATTGGTCTTGAAACGAAAACAATTGATCCAAAAGAAGAGTTGAAAATTGAAGGATTAAAATGGACAAAAGATTCTTCTTGGGGTAATTACTATGTAACGCGTGTGAAAGATGCAAATCCGATTGATCTTGATAAGGCGATGAAATACTCGGATAATATTTACTTCGCACAAGAAGCTTTGAAAATCGGAAAAGACAAGTTTATGAGTGAAGCAAAAAAATTCGGATTCGATGAGAAACTACCAATTGAATATGGATTCCCTGCTTCTAAAATTGCAAATGACGGCATTAAAAATGATATTCAAATGGCAGATACGGGATATGGACAAGGACAAGTATTAATGACTCCTCTTCATTTAGCTTTAACGTATGCGCCAATTGTAAATGATGGAACGATTCCGTCACCGTATATTATTAAAACAGATAAACAACCAAAAGCTTGGAAAGAAAATGTAATTTCTAAAGGAAATCAGGATATATTAAAAACTGCAATGACGAAAGTAATTAATGATCCAGATGGTACAGGGAAAATTGCTAAAATTGATGGTATGACTCTTGCTGGAAAAACAGGTACAGCGGAATTAAAAGTATCAAAAGAGGCCGAAGGAAAAGAACTAGGTTGGTTCGCTGCATTTGATTTAAATTCGCCAGATATGGTCATTACAATGATGATTGAAGATGTAAAAGGTAGAGGCGGAAGTAATATTCCAGCTGAAAAAGTAAAACATGTATTTCAAAAATAATATGTAATAGAAGGCTATCTCTATAGGTTGTAGAGGTAGCCTTTTTATATGAAAGAGTTTGTAATATCTGTATACTAAATTTTAAGGAAACAAAGTAAATCATTAACTTACGAAAAAAGAGTAGCTATTTTTTATTGACATTGATTAAAACTTTTTGTATTATACTTACATAAGGTAAGTTATTAACTTTTAAAAAACAAATCTTGAATTAAAGATAAAGAGAAAAAAGGGAGAGAATACAATGACAAAAGTACTATTTATTACAGCAAATCCAAATTCAGCAGAAGGTTCTTTCGGAATGGCAGTAGGGGAAGCTTTCATCGAAGCTTATAAAAACGAACATCCACAAGACGAAGTTGTAACAATTGATTTATTCAACACTACAGTACCAGCAATTGATGCAGATGTATTTGCTGCTTGGGGTAAATTTGCAGCAGGTGAAGGCTTTGAAGCTTTAACTGAAGTTCAACAACAAAAAGTAGCAGCAATGAACACAAACTTAGAAACATTTATGAATGCAGATCGTTATGTATTCGTAACTCCAATGTGGAACTTTAGCTATCCACCAGTAGTAAAAGCATACTTAGATAACGTAGCAATCGCAGGTAAAACATTCAAATATACTGAAAATGGTCCAGTCGGCTTATTAGAAGGTAAAAAAGCACTTCACATTCAAGCAACAGGTGGCGTATATTCTGAAGGAGCATACGCAGCTGTAGACTTCGGTCGTAATCACTTAAAGACTGTATTAGGATTTGTCGGTGTGAATGATACTGAATATATTGCAGTTGAAGGCATGAATGCAAACCCTGAAAAAGCACAAGAAATTAAAGAAGCAGCAATTGCTAATGCTCGTGAATTAGCAAAACGTTTCTAATATAGAATGCTTAAAAAGTCCGAACACTTGCTGTTTGGACTTTTTTTCTTCTTTTTCCTTCGTTTGTCTAGTATAATGAAGGTCGGAATGATAATAGGTGGGGGTTCTGTATGATTCAAACGTTTTTTAAAATCTTTTATTTAATTTTAATCGTAATTGCGATTACACCGAGAATGTGGCGTCTTAAAAGACAAGTAAATACGATGGCGCCAAAAGAAAAAGATAATGCTGTGTATAAAACGACAAATTGGTTTGGTAAGAAAATGGTACGTGTAGCTGGAGGGGCAGTAGAAGTGAAAGGACTTGAAAATGTTCCGAAAGACAAGCCAGTACTAGTTGTAAGTAATCACCAAAGTAATATGGATATCCCTGTTTTACTAGGTTACTTAAATAAACCAATTGGATTCGTTTCAAAAGCAGAGATTAAAAAGTTCCCAGTTGTACCAACTTGGATGGAACTTATGAATTGTGTATTTATGGATCGTAGCGATCGTCGTCAATCTCTTCAAGCGATTAAAGATGGAATTGAACTATTAAAGAATGGACATTCTATCGTAATTTTCCCTGAAGGAACGAGAAGTAAGGGTGGCGAAGTTGGAGAGTTTAAGGCTGGTAGTTTTCATCTGGCAGTAAAGTCAGGTGTAGCAATTTTACCTGTAACGTTAGATGGTACATATAAGATGTTTGAAGCGAATGGAAATCGTATGAAGCCAGCTCATGCAACAGTAACAATTTCTAAGCCGATTACACCTGAAGATTATGCGAATATGGATATTAAAGAATTAACGAAGCATACACAGGAAGTTATCGCATCACAATTACATAAGTAATAAAAAAGGATTCAGCTTATCGTAAGCTGAATCCTTTTTTATTATGCTGTAGGTAAGACATAAAAGAGTACACAGAAGAACATCATCGCACTACCACCTAAAACGAACAGGTGCCATATGGCATGGTTGAAAGGTAGCTTTTCCCAAAGGAAGAATATAGCTCCAACAGAATATAAAATTCCACCTGCTAAAAGTAGTGAAAAACCATGTCCAGTTAGATTTTCATAAAGTGGTTTAATAGCAACGATTATGAGCCATCCCATTATGATATAACATAGCGTTGATGCCTTAATAAAGCGACGTACAAAGAAAATTTTGAAGACGATACCTCCGATTGCTAGTGTCCATATTATAGCAAGCAACGTCCATCCTAATGGGCCACGAAGTGTAATAAGTAGAAAAGGAGTATACGTGCCAGCAATCAATAAGTAAATGGCTGAATGATCTAAAATAGTAAATATTTTTTCTACTTTAGGATGATGAATGCTATGTAGCAATGTTGAAAACAAGTACAGTAAGAACATACTTACACCATAAACAGTAAATGCAACTACGGCTGATGCGGTACCGTGCTTAGAAGCATGAATAATCAATATGATTAAGGCAGGGATGCTTAAAATGGCACCGATACCATGTGTAATTGCATTTGCAATTTCTTCTTTTACAAATTGGGTCATTCGTGTCATTTTTTCAGTCATAATGCAAATCCTTTCTACTATCATAAAATAATATGTCATTTCCCTTACCATATCATACACAAGAGCAATAGAAAATGAAATTTGTATAATTGATTATATTTTTGAATTTTTTTGACAAAAGACAATGGATTTGTTGACGTTTTCAAACTTTTTTGACAAAATAAAATTATGTAATAGTAGGACAAGGAAACTACTAATAAAGGGGATGGGGAAATGTTTTCAAATATTGGCTTTCCAGGGTTAATTTTAATTTTAGTAGCAGTACTCATTTTATTTGGACCTAAAAAATTGCCGGAAATCGGGAAGGCTTTAGGGGAAACGTTAAAAGAGTTTAAAAAATCAACGAAAGAATTGACAGATGACGCATTTCAAGAAAAGGAAAAGAAAGAAAAAATGTAGTGTATTTTCCTTGTAATGGATAAATAAAGTGTGGTGAACGAGATGGAAAATCGGGAAATGAGCGTAGTAGAACATATTGTTGAGCTTCGAAAAAGAGTAATATATACGGTGTTATCCTTTGTACTATTTTTAATTATTGGATTTACTTTTACAAAGGATATTTATTTTTGGCTTGTAAAAGATTTACCAATGAAATTAACTGTTCTCGGTCCAAGTGATGTATTGTGGATTTTTTTCTCGATTGCTACAGTATTTGCTATCGTTTGTACAATTCCTTTTGCTGCTATACAAATTTGGTTATTTGTAAAACCGGGTTTACATCCAAATGAACAAAAGATGACAATAATGTATATACCGGTATTGTCTATATTATTTATTGCAGGTTTATGTTTTGGATACTTTATTGTAATGCCGTTTCTATTTCACTTTTTAACTACGATAGGTAATGAAATGTTTAATACGATGTTTACGACAGAAAAGTATTTTCATTTTGTACTTAATTTAACAGTTCCATTTGCTGTGATTTTTGAATTGCCAGTCGTTGTAATGTTTTTAACTAGTATTGGAATACTTACGGCGGAATTTTTAATAAAAATAAGAAGGTATGCTTACGTAGCATTAATTATCATTGCATCTTGTATATCACCGCCAGACTTTTTATCTCATAGTTTAGTTGCAGTGCCGCTTATTTGTATTTATGAAGTAAGTATTGCGTTATCAAAGGTTGTTAGTAAGAGGAAAAAGAAAAGAGAAGAAATGCAGTCGAAAAGTGCCTCGTTATAAAGGCACTTTTTTATTTATTTGTTATACTATAGCTATAAACGTATACAATATATAGAAGAAAAAAATTATAGAATCTCCAAAATTTAGACAAACTTTGCGCTTTTATAAGCTTATACTAAATGTATTAAACAATTGATGGATAATGAGATTCCCGTCTCAGAGATATTTAGGGCGGGAAGGTGAATTAGGTGGAGATGAATAGAGTATAAATCTTCTAGCCATAAGGACTACAGAAATCATATAAGTCTGATTTTACTCCACTTTAAACAACGTGTTACAGCGCAAAGTAGAGGAAGTTCAAAAATCCAATGAAAAAGAGGATTGATATTGTGATTACGAAAAGTTTTTATTTCACTCATTCAACAGGGGATTGCATTAAAATATTCGAAATCCCTGTCCTACAGGCACAGCATCCATTATCGTTTCTAATTCAGTCTCGTCTTCAATTATTTATTGCAAAAATTCAAAAACAAAAACACCCAAGATTTTCGTATTCTTTCCGTGAATATTTACAAAATTGTTTGAAGTGGAATGATTATTTAAATGTATATAAAACAAATACCCTTGAAAAAAATGCATGATACGAAGTACGGACAGGGTTAGTAAACTCTGTCTTTTTCATTTTAGATATGAAAATATAATTAATTTGATGAAATTTCGTTCCAAATTGTTGAAAGCAATGGGAATACTAGTATAATAACAAGGAGAGCGTATTGGAAAGGGAAGAAGTATAGTATGCAAAAAATTAAAATTGTAACAGATTCAACGGCAGATTTATCACAAGACGTAATCGAAAAGTATGACATTCATGTTTTACCATTATCAATCTCTGTAAATGGACAAACATATTTAGATCGCGTTGATTTACAACCTGACGAATTTATTGAAGAAATGATTAAATCAGAGGAATTACCAAAAACATCACAACCAGCTATGGGTACATTTGTAGAAATGTATGACAAGCTAGGGGAAGATGGAAGCGAAGTCCTTTCTATCCATATGACAAGTGGAATGAGCGGTACTGTAGCAACTGCAAATAGCGCTGCATCAATGACTGATACAAAAGTAACAGTTGTTGATTCTCAATTTATTACACATGCTTTAGCATATCAAGTAATTGAAGCTGCAAAAATGGCAAATGACGGACGCTCACTAGAAGAAATTTTAAAACGTGTAGATGAAGTAAGAAAGAATACTCGTTTATATGTAGTAGTGGATACATTAGAAAACTTAGTGAAGGGTGGACGTATCGGTAAAGGAAAAGCGTTTATCGGTTCGCTACTTAATATAAAGCCAATTGCTAGTCTTGAAGACGGTGTTTATAATCCTGTAACGAAAGTTCGTAGCCAAGGCCAAATTGTAAAAACATTAGCTAAGTTATTTGAGCAAGATACGGCTGGAAAAGTCGTAAAAGCTGTTGCAATTCCGCATGCGAAAGCAATTCCTTTAGCTGAAAGTATGAAAGCGGCGGTTGAAAAAGTGAGTGGATTTGCTCAATCAGAAATTTTCTATACAACGCCTATTATTAGTACTCATACAGGTCCGGGCGCAATCGGATTTATGTATTTAGCAGAGTAATAAAAAAGCTACTTGAAAATATATTTCAAGTAGCTTTTTTATGTAAATAGAAAGTAAGAAATAAGAAGAGCTACACAGGCACTACCGCTAATGATATAGCGAGTCTGTAAATATTCATTCATAGAAAACACCCTTTATCCCGCTATTTGCGGACAGTAAAACTCTCTACCTCAAATTTAGCTGGAGCAAAGAGGTTAGGTAGCGGGCTGCCCGTAAAAGCTTGGTTGGTGAAGGCAAATAATCAGTGGGGATGAAGAAAACCCACTAATTAAATTTTCACTATAGGATTTTCTATATTATATGTTGGATATAGAAAATCAGTCATTACGTTACACATGTAAAGTTTCAATTTTTTCGTTTATTTGCTTATTATTTGTTGCGTTACTATAAATAAAAGTTTGACCTAAAAAGAGTACATGCAGTTGTTCCCACGGTAACATGCGCAAATTCCAATTATTTCGAAGTCTAGTTATTGCTTCACGAGGTGTTTCATCGGCGAGTGCAAAAGCTCCGTAATGCATTGGTATAAAATGCGTAGCGTTTAAATCTAAATAAGCTTGCACGGCCTCTTCAGGTGAAACATGAGATACTTTCATAAACCATTCTGGTTCATAAGCGCCAATGGGCATAAGAGCAATATCAATTAAAAAGCGTTCACCAATTTCTTTGAAACCTTGGAAATAGCCACTGTCACCACAAAAATATATGGTTTCCATAGTCGTTTCATTATCAATAATCCATCCACCCCAGTGAGACGTATTCATATCAAATAAGAATCTTCTCGTCCAGTGCTGAGCGGGTACGAAGTGAAAAGAAACTTCGTTAATTATCGTACTTTCCCACCATTTATACTCTTCTACATGTTTAAATTTCTTACGAGTAAATAATTTTTTTAATCCAATAGGTACAAGATATAGAACATCATCATTCAACTGACGAAGAGTTGAAAAATCTAAATGATCATAATGACCATGTGAAATAAGGACAATATCAATTTTAGGTAGTGTTTCTATAGAGAGTCCAGGTTCTGTAAGTCTTGGAACTAGCTTTAATTTATTAGCCCATACTGGATCTGTTAATATATTAAGTCCATTCGTTTGGATAAGAAAAGTGGAATGCCCAATCCATGTGATAGTCGTTTTTTCAACATTACTTTGCAAAAATGCACTTTGTTTAACGGGTGATTGTTCTACTAAGAAAGAAAAATCTTTTTTGTTTTGCTTTCGTTCTTTACGCCAGCGTAAAAAAGAGCGAATTGATTTTTTTGTACTAACATTATCCATATTTTCATAGCGCTTTGCCATGAACATCACCTCATTTAAAATCGTTGTATTTGTATTGTACCGAAATGTTGTTAAGGAATACAGTGTAAAACATGGATTAATGTTTAAGGAATTGTTAAAAAATAGGGAGAGGTATTTACAAAAGTAACAATAAAATTAGTTTTATCACTTTTATTTAGAGAAATAATAGTAAAAAAATATATTTTGTCTAGTAATTCGCTTGAAATAAAAAAGTAACATACGTAAATTCGTACGATTTCGTGAACAAATGTAGTAAACAATTTTCTCGTAGTGTTAACTTTTGTTATTATAAACATAACCTATTTAAATTTAGGATAGAGAAAAGAGGTTTATAAATGAAGCGTTATCAAAAAATAATTGGTCTTATGGTTGTATTTTGTCTCTTTGTACTTGCTGGATGTAGTGAATCAGGTTCAAAGCTTCGTAAACCATTAAATTGGGATTTAGAAACCTTCCAATTTACAAATCAAGATGGAAAGAAATTTGGTACAAAAGATTTAAAAGGGAAAGTTTGGGTTGCAGATTTTATGTTCACAAATTGTCAGACAGTTTGTCCACCAATGACTGCAAATATGGCCAAGCTTCAAAAGATGGCAAAAGAAGAGAAATTAGACGTTCAGTTTGTTTCATTTAGTGTAGATCCAGACCTTGATAAGCCAGAAAATCTGAAAGCTTTTATTCAAAAGTTTACAGAGGATACTAGTAACTGGAATTTATTAACGGGGTATTCGTTAGAAGATATTACAAAGTTTTCAAAAGATAATTTCCAATCACTTGTAGATAAGCCGGAGAACGGTCAGGTCATGCATGGTACATCATTTTATTTAATTGATCAAAACGGAAAAGTAATGAAAAAGTATAGTGGCATTAGTAATACGCCATACGAAGACATTATACGTGATATGAAGCGATTAGTGGGTTGAAAATAAGGGTGCATAGCACCCTTATTTTTTTGCATTAGTCTATCGATAAAATGTCATGTTGCTGGGGAAGTTTCGGCGCCCGAATTTCTAATACGCCGTTTTGATAAGAAGCTTTTGCCGCTTTTTTATTAATTGAATACGGCAATTTAATCAATCTTGATGCTTCTGAAATGGAACGTTCTCGGCGATAATAGTTATGGGATGTTTGTTCTTCTTCCTCTTCAAGTATCTCTTCTTTTACAGAGACTTTTAAGTATTCACTTTGTATTTCAATTTGGATTTGTTCTTTTTGTATACCTGGTAGTTCAGCTGTAACAACGAGTTCTTCACCAACTTCATATAAATCTACAGGGAATGTTAATAAACGGTTTCCTTTTTGGAAAAAATGATTTAAATCAGCGATTACATTGCGAAGAGGTGTTTGCTCGAAGAAATCATCAATTTGCTTTAAGTAATTACGAACCGGTGGGCGAGAAGAATCTTTTTTTTCTTCACTCATGGTATTCCCTCCTAGAAATCAATTTGCAATATCATATGACAAAAGCGGAGAAAGGTGAGTGCCTAGTTTTCATGTTTTCATAAAAAATTGTTAAAAATGTGAAATGGAGTGATTTTTTTATAGTTTTTGGTCGCCATATTCAGTTGATTATGCTAGTATAAATAGGGTTGATATAGTAGTATAGAGACAGAATGAAAACTGAAAGAGGGTAAGAAGTATGTGTGGTTTTGTAGGATGTTTATGTGAAAACCCTAGAGAGTTTTCAGAAACAGAAAAACATCAATTTGAAAATATGAACACGATGATTTTCCACCGTGGTCCAGATGACGAAGGATATTTTCGTGATGAACATGTACAATTTGGCTTCCGCCGTTTAAGCATCATTGACTTAGAGGCAGGACATCAGCCGCTAACTTATGAAAATGATCGATATGTAATTATTTTTAATGGTGAAATTTACAACTATGTAGAATTACGTGAAATGTTACTTGAAAAAGGTGCAACGTTTGCAACGCAATCTGATACAGAAGTTATCATTGCATTGTATGCACATATGAAAGAAAAATGTGTAGATTACCTTCGTGGTATGTTTGCATTTATGATTTGGGATCGTGAAGAAAAGAAACTTTTCGGTGCACGTGATCACTTCGGTATTAAACCTTTATACATCGCACAACAAGGTGATACTACATTCTTCGCATCTGAGAAGAAAAGTATTATGCATGTGATGGAAGATAAAGGCGTTAATCCAACGTCACTACAACATTACTTTACGTACCAATATGGTCCAGAGCCAGAAACTTTAACAATTGATGTTAATAAAATCGAGCCTGGTCATTATTTCGTAAAAGAAATCGGTAAAGAGATGGAAATCCATCGCTACTGGAAACCTTATTTCAACGCTTCAAGTGCAACGAAAGAGGAGCATATCCAAGCAATTCGTGATGTGTTATATGATTCAGTAAAAGTGCATATGCGTAGTGATGTACCAGTAGGTTCATTCTTATCTGGTGGTATCGATTCATCTATCATCGCTTCTATCGCAAGAGAAATGAATCCAAATCTTTTAACATTCTCTGTTGGTTTTGAGCAACGTGGTTTCAGTGAAGTTGATGTTGCGAAAGAAACTGCTGAGAAATTAGGCGTTAAAAACCATAACGTATTCATTTCAGCGAAAGAATTTATGGATGAGTTCCCAAAAATCATTTGGCATATGGATGATCCTTTAGCTGATCCAGCAGCTGTACCATTGTACTTCGTTGCGAAAGAAGCACGTAAACATGTAACAGTTGTTCTTTCTGGTGAAGGCGCAGACGAGCTATTTGGTGGTTATAACATTTACCGTGAGCCAAACTCACTAAAAATGTTCTCTTACATTCCTAGTCCAGGTAAGAGCGTTCTAAAAGCATTAAGTGGTGCTCTTAAAGAAGGATTTAAAGGTAAGAGCTTCCTAGAGCGTGGATGTACACCAATTGAAGAGCGTTACTATGGAAATGCTAAAATCTTCCGTGAAGAAGAAAAAGCTGAATTAATGAAGTATTACAATGAAAGTGTTAACTATATGGATATCACGAAACCATTGTATAACGAGATTAAAGATTATGATGATGTAAGTAAAATGCAGTACATTGACATGTTCACATGGTTACGCGGTGACATTTTATTAAAAGCTGATAAAATGACAATGGCGAACTCATTAGAACTTCGTGTACCGTTCTTAGATAAAGAAGTATTCGATGTTGCATCTAAAATTCCAACTGAATTTAAGATTGCTAACGGAACTACGAAAGCTATTTTACGTGAAGCAGCACGCGGAATCGTTCCAGATCACGTATTAGATCGTAAAAAACTTGGATTCCCAGTACCAATTCGTCACTGGTTAAAAGACGAAATGCATGATTGGGCTATAAATATTATAAACGAAAGTAAGACAGAGCATTTAATCGACAAACAGTATGTATTAAACTTACTGGAAGCACATTGTGCAGATAAAGGCGATTATAGCCGTAAAATTTGGACTGTACTTGCGTTTATGGTATGGCACCAAATTTATGTTGAGCATAAATACGATACGAATAAGTTCCATGAAGAAACAAAACGTGCGTATAGCTTAGTTTAATTAGAAAAACCTTAAGATCGCATACGGTCTTAAGGTTTTTTTCATAAATAGGAAGTATTATTGATACAATAATAGTAAAAGGATGGACAACATATGATTACGTTTGAGAAAGTTACTGTAGAAAATGAAAGCGTTGTTAAAGAAATGTTTAAATCGCATAGTTTAGGTGAGAAAAAGGTACAGTACTGTGTGAAAGTTGATGATACATATATTGGTGTAATAGATTATAGTGTACAAGAGGAACGGGCTGTTTTATCACAGCTAATTATTCATTTTGATTACCAAGGTTACGGTTATGGTACAAATACGTATTTTACATTTGAAGAAATGATGAAACAAAGAAATGTGAAAGAAATAAAAGTGCTACAAGAGAAATTAACAGAAAAGGCGAAGTCTTTCATAGAGAGTTTTGGTTTTACTTCAGAAGATGAAGAGTATGTAAAGAAAATATAACGATGATTATTTATGCGATACAATAAATATAAGGCAGGTGGATGTATGACGATGACTTCTGGTCTTGTATTAATTGGAGGGTGCTTTATAGTAGCAGAATTATGTCATATAATCATTCGGAAAAGAATGATTAAGAAAAAAAAGCCGTATGAATTACAATACGTCCCTGTCTTTTTCATTATGTTTTGCATGCTTAGTACATTACAAAATCTAATAAACTTTCCACCACTTGTAAATGTTTTTTTAAAGTTCGGTTTACTTTATAGTGGTGTTGGAATAGCACTTTTATTTATTTTATTTTGCATACGTTATGTTCACTATCAATCGTATATATTTATTTTAAATTGGTTAAAGCAAGATGATAGAAACCGCCTTACATAAGGCGGTTTTTTTATTTGCAATTGTAACAGAACTTGTACATTTCACATAAAATAGGACGAGTAGAAATGCAAACATATTACAAGAAAGGGGCGGGGCAATAAAATGAAACTTGTTATAGACGCAGGGCACGGTGGATATGATTCTGGTGCTGTTGGTAATGGTTTAGTAGAAAAAAACTTAACACTTCAAATTGCTAGACGCGTTCGAGACATTTTAACGGTAAATTACCCAATTACAATTAAAATGACACGTGATAGTGATGTGTTTATTTCTTTATCTGAACGTGCTAATATTGCTAATGCTTTCAGTGCGGATTATTTTATTTCATTTCATATTAATAGCGGCGGGGGTACAGGTTTTGAAAGTTATATTTATAATGCGTTATCCAATAGCAGCACTGCATATGCAAAGCAACAAAAAATGCATACAGCTGTCAATCCTGTATTAACAAAATATGGTCTTCGTGATCGAGGAGCAAAAAAAGAAAATTATGCGGTATTAAGAGAAACCGCAATGGATGCAATTTTAACTGAGACTGCTTTTATTGATACAGCTTTTGATGCAAATTTATTAAAAAATCCACAATTTATTGAAGATCTAAGTCAAGCGTATGCAAATGGAATAGCAGCTATTTTTGGAGTAGCTCCAAATCCACAACCTCCTAACCCACAACCGGTACCTCAAACGAAGGGAATCGCTTATGTTCTTGGGAAAAATGTAAATTTAAGAAATGGTCCATCAACTTCTTCCTCAGTTATTCGTCAATTAAATTCTCCAGAATCTTACGTTGTATATCAAGAAAGTAACGGATGGCTAGATTTGGGGAATGGACAATGGGTGTATAATGATTCTTCTTACATTAATTTTGTAAAGACAAGCAATAGTGATGGAAGCCCGATTGGGGTTGCATATATACAAGGGATGAATGTAAATTTAAGAAGTGGTCCATCAACTACATCTGCAGTTATCCGCCAATTAAATTCTTCAGAATCTTATTTAGTATATATAAATGAAAATGGTTGGTTAAACCTTGGTGGAAATCAGTGGGTATATAATGACCCAGCGTATATTAAGTATACTCAATATTAGGAATTGAAATGATAGTGCAATATGGATGCGTATCCTTGTTATGTATAACAAGGATACGCATTTTAATAACAACATTTTTTTCATACTTATGCACTATGTTTTAAAAAGAAACATTAGAAAAGCGGATAGAATCTAAATAGTATATATTAAAAAAGTTTTCTGATATACATTGACAATGTATGTAAGATACATTAATCTTTAAATGTTAATGATAATCGATTTCATCTAGGGAGGACATATGATACATACTAAAAAACTAATTATGTTCTGCATTATGATACTCATGGTTGTAATTGCAGGATGTAGTAAAGAAGAGAAAAAAGAAAATAATATATCAGCGAAAGCAAAAGATTCATATACGGTAAAGCATGCAATGGGTGAAACGACAGTAAATGGTACACCTAAAAAAGTTGTTGTTTTAACAAATGAAGGCGCAGAGGCTCTCCTAGCTGTGGGCGTAACGCCAGTGGGGACTACGAAACCACGTGCTGGTGATGAATGGTATCCTCATTTAGCGAAAGAGTTAAAAAACACGGAAGTTGTAGGAACTGAACGTGATATTAATTTAGAGGCTATAATGAAGCTTAAGCCAGATTTAATTATCGGAAATAAAATGCGTCATGAAAAAATATATGATCAGCTAAAAGAAATCGCACCAACTGTTTATGCAGAAACATTACGCGGTGATTGGAAAGAAAACTTTACACTTTATACAAAAGCTGTAAATAAAGAAAAAGAAGGGCAAAAAGCTCTTGATGATTATAAAAAACGCATTGAAGGAATGAAAGAGAAGTTAGGCGATAAATTGAATTCTAAAGTTTCTATTATTCGTTTCGTGCCAGGTGATGTTCGTATTTATCAAAAAAACTCATTCTCGGGCGTTGTTTTAAATGATATTGGATTTAAACGACCACCATTACAAGATAAAGATGATTTTGCGATAAAAGGAATTACAAAAGAGCAGATTCCAAATATGGACGGAGACTACTTATTCTATTTCACGTCTGATAAAGATGCAGATAAGAATAATGAAGGAAATTCGTTAGCGAAGGAATGGACAGAAGATCCACTCTTTAAGCAACTACAGGCCTCTAAAAATAATAAAGTATTCCAAGTGGATGAGGTAATCTGGAATACAGCAGGCGGTATTAAAGCTGCGAACCTTATGTTAGATGATATTGAAAAATATTTCCTTAAATAAATGATAAAATACATCACTTTTACGAAGTGATGTATTTTTAGTTTGTGAAAATACAGAAAATTCCTTCTTTCAGGGTGTCATAAGTTGTACAATAAAATCAATCATGTGATAAAGGAGTGGGGAAGAATGAAAGCTACTCATAAAGATTGGATCTTGTTTAATGGGAGAATGATTAATACGAAAGAAGAACAGCCGATGGTAGCATTAGAAGAGAGAGGCTTCCAATTTGGTGATGGGATTTATGAAGTATTTAGACTATACGATGGCAAGCCTCATTTATTAGATTTACATTTGGAACGATTCTTTAACTCTATGGCAGAAATAAAACTAATTCCACCATTTACAAAGGAAGAATTAGTAGAAGAGTTATATCAAATGATTGAAAAAAATCAATTTCAAGAAGATGGGAATGTATATTTACAAATATCAAGAGGTGCACAACCGCGTAATCATGTATATGAATCAGATTTACAACCGACATATTTTGCAAATCTTGTTTCGTTCCCAAGACCAGTTGCTTCAATGGAGGCAGGGATTAAGGTGACAGTAGAAGAGGACATCAGGTGGAAGTTTTGCCATATAAAATCTTTAAATTTGCTTCCTAATATCATGATCAAAAACAAAATAAATGAACAAGGGTATCAAGAAGCAATATTAGTACGAGATGGTATTGTGACTGAAGGGTGTCATTCCAATTTCTTTATCGTGAAGAATAATAAGTTGATTACACATCCAGCGGATCATTTCATTTTACATGGTATTACACGTCACTATGTAATTACATTAGCGAAAGAGTTACATATCGATGTAGAGGAACGAGAGTTTTCATTACAAGAAGTATATGACGCTGAGGAGTGCTTCTTTACAGCGACGCCACTTGAAATATTCCCAGTCGTTCAAATTGGTGATGAACAGTTCGGGGCTGGTGAAAGAGGACCAATTACGAAAAAACTACAAGCTGCATACGAAGAGAGTATTCGTTTGTTTAAAGTGACAAATTAATCATGAAGAAAAAAGCTGGTATTCTTCCGGCTTTTTTTCATGATATAATTCAAGCATAGGACAAGTTTTGAAAACGCTGTAAAAAGGGGATTTAATATATGAATTATGAAGATTTTAAAGAAGTAATTCACGGAAGACGAAGTGTTAGAAAGTTTACAGATCAAGAAGTATCTACTAATGATATAAAAGAAATAATTGATTGTGCTCGTTACGCACCAAGTGATACGAATTCACAAACGTGGGAATTCTTAGTTATCATGAATCGAGAGAAGATTAAAGAAATTGAACAAATGACGTGGGATGCATTACATAAACTTGCGGCAAAAGCAGCAGAAAATGGAGAAGAGAAAGCAGGGAAATTACTTACACGTTCTTTCGGACCATATGCAACAGCTTTCTCGGAGGCACCAGTATTAATCGTATGTTTGGCAACACCATATGAATCAAAGTTCCGTGAAAAGATATTTGATCCAATTGCTTTTGTTCCAAATTCAGTTTGGGAGGAAGAAGGCATTAAGAGTAGCTGTTTAGCGGCACAAAACTTAATGTTAGCTGCACATGCAAAGGGACTTGGTACTTGTCCAATGACAGGGCCAGTATTGCTAGCTCAAGATGAACTGCGCCAATATTTACAAGTTGAGCCTGAAAAACAAATAAATATGGTTATTTCACTCGGATTTCCGAAAGATAAACCGAAGAAACTTCCAAGAAAAGAAGTAGATGAGATTACAACGTTTGTTTTTTAATTGCTGTATAGAAAAGACATTGAATTAACAATGTCTTTTTATTTTTGAGGGTATGTAATTCATATGTTGGGCTAAAATGATAGATAAGAGGAAATTACTATTTATTTCATAAAAAAAATTAATGTTCTATTAAGGAAAGTATGATACATTAATCGTGAGCAAGATTCTATTTGTTCATGAAAGTGTTGAAAGTAGTCTCAAAATTTAAAAGTTATTTTTGTATAATAAATTATAATGAAGTTACAGGGGGGATGAATTTTGAAAAAATTCATAATCACTGGATTGTCTGTATTGTTATTAGTTGGTTGCGGTGCTCCACAGGAAAAAGAGGACGCGCAATCAAAACAGGAAGAACAAGTTGTAAACGCAAGTGATGAGAATATGGTTGTATTTCCTGAAGGAGCAATGTCAATTGGAGAAGGGAAAGTAAAAGTTATTACTCCAGATGGTACTTCTGAAAACGGCAATATACCGACTGTATTCATCAAAAAGGATACGTTAATTCAGCAAGTTGAATTAGAACTTTCTAATTTTCAAAGTGATAAAGAAACATTCATATTTGTAGATCAAATGTATACAGATAAACATCAAGTAACTAGTACAACGCAGACAACAGTGCAGTTAAAAGAAAAAACGCTGGAAACAGGTAGTCATACAATTACTGCAGTTCAGTATGAAAACAATGACCCGAAAGGAAAGGTTATTAGTTTTAATCAAGCAACATTTGAGACAAAACCTGCGTCTTAATAAGAATAAAAAGTACATTACTCAAAAAGTAGTGTGCTTTTTTGTTTGGACTAGAGTGTGCAAGAGTGAATAACTTATTTCATTTTCTAATACGATTAAATAGGAAGTAATCACTTGTTACTACTATGACAGAGAAAGAGGTTGAAGATGTGAATCGGTGTATTCGTATCGTCTTGATTAGTATGATGATGGCAGTATTTTGGTTTACGATACAAGAGATGATTCAAGCTACGCTCAATTATCAAATTCATGACTTATTAATAGGAGCTATTTGTTTTACCATTGTTTATCTATTATATCCCGCACTAACGGGCAGTAAGACCTTACCTTAAAACTCGGTATAGGTGAGGAGATTAGGTGGGAGATCAACTGCCTGTAAATGCACGATTGATGAGGGCTGATAATCATTGGAGATGAACAAACTCTCCAATGATTAAAGTTTCACTTTATGATAAACTCGGATTAAGGTGAGTTTTGCAAGAAAAATGTAGGTATTTCATTTGAAATGTCGAATAGTACATACGATGTCGTAATAACAAATTTTCTATTGTTTACTGTGAAACAGGAGAAGGAGAGATAGTAATGAAACGAGCTCTTATAAATATTGATTATACATATGATTTTGTAGCTGAGAAAGGCGCTTTAACATGCGGGAAACCAGGACAGGAAATTGAGAAGGAAATTGTACATATAACGAAGCAATATATTGAAAATGGAGATTACGTTGTCTTTGCTATTGATAAACATGAAGAAAATGATGTATATCATCCAGAATCAAAGTTATTCCCGCCTCATAATATAGCTGGTACAAATGGAAGAGATTTGTTTGGTGAATTACAAGATGTGTACGAAACGTATAAAAATGCAGAGAATGTATATTACATGGATAAAACACGGTATAGTGCATTTGCAGGAACAGACTTAGAGATGAAGCTAAGAGAAAGAGGAATAGCAGAAGTTCATCTTGTAGGTGTTTGTACTGATATTTGTGTTCTTCATACAGCAGTAGATGCTTATAATAAAGGGTTTAAAATTGTTGTTTATGAAAAGGCGGTTGCATCTTTTAATGCACAAGGGCATGAATATGCACTTGGACATTTTAAGTCATGCCTACATGCAGAAGTGAAGTGAAAAAAGAGGCCTTTAAAAAAGGTCTCTTTTATTTGTCCTTGTTCATTGAAAACAGCTACCGCAACGCCTAATAAATTGAGTGGTCTTGATCCGACAACTTCTCTAATTTCTTCGATATACCCCATTGTAGGTAACCTCATTAAGGAAAAATAAGAGCATATAAACTATTCGTTATTATATAAATATATTCCTCTTTATAAATGTAAGAGATGTCAAATATCTCATGTGTTTTATTTGGTAAAATATACATCAAAAAAGGTCAAACAAAAACTTTGACCTTTTTTGACCAAATGTTATAATAAAGGCAGAAAGAGATAATCTTTCATTCATAAATAATAAGGAGGAAAAATATGCGTAATTTATTTCCAGAGATAACAAAACGTCAAAATGGTATTTTTGATTTTGGGCCTTCTTTATTAGAAGGGATGACAGATGCTTTCTTTAAGCCACTGAACATGGATACTTTTAAAGTAGATGTTCATGAGCAATCTGATAAATATACTGTGAAAGCAGATTTACCAGGTTTTCAAAAAGAAAACATTCAAGTTGATTTTGAACAAGATGTATTAACGATTCAAGCAACTAATCATAATGAAGTAGAAGAAAAAAATGAGAATGGCACATATATTCGTAAAGAACGTTCTATAGGTTCTGTAACTCGACGCTTTAGTTTTAAACAAGTTGAGGAAGAAAATGTTAAAGCAAATTATAAAGATGGCGTATTGACAATTGAATTGCCAAAATTGAAAGAAGAAAAAAGTAGTAAGACAACAATTAATATTGAATAAAAGAGCTGATAAATTCAGCTCTTTTTTTACGTAGTTAATGAATAAATGAGTTGAAATCGTAATGAGATGAATAAAGTTTTAACGTATAAAAAAATTTCACGATTTGCTCCCCCTTAGGTTATTAAAAAGGGTATATTTAAAGGGAAAGGAAAAAGAACACCTAGACATACTGTTTAAGGTGAATTAGTAATAGAGTCAAAATACATAGTAAGGATAGTGGCATTTTAGATTAGGATAATAGATTTTTCTGGAACAAACTTAGGCGATTATGAATTTTTTAATTAGTAAGGAAGTGGTTAAATGAGCTTATTAACGTATACTGAAGAATTTTTTAATTATGTAAGAGAGTTTTTACTTTTAAGATTTTTACTATTTGCTTTAGTTTTAATCATTATTTCTTTTGTAATAAACCGTATTATTGATTGGTTTTTTAGGAAATCAAGCTTTTTTGATGAAGAGGTAGAGCAGACGATTCAAAGTGTAATTCGATCTATTTTTAGATATATTATTATCATCAGTCTTATCATATATTTAATTAGCCAATTTGTAGATATAAAAAGTATTATTGCAGGTGCAGGGATAGCTGGAGTTGTCATCGGTTTTGCTGCACAACAGATGCTAAAAGATGTTATATTAGGCTTTGCAAGATTAGCGGACAAAGAGTTTCGGGTTGGTGATTTTGTAACTTTTAACGGAACAAATTCAGGAACTATTGAAGAGATTAGTATTCGTTTTATGCAAATTCGTGAATGGTCAGGAAAACTACTTACCATCCCGCACGGAGAGATTAGAACGATACAAAATTTTAATAAAGGATGGATGCGTGTAATTGAACGCATAACGGTAAGTTATCAGGAAGATCCAACAAGAGTGAAGGAATTGTTAGAAGAAGTATGTATTATATGTAATGAAGAATTGAATCAAACTCTTTATAGAGTAGAGGATGAGGCTGTTGAACCATTTAAATACGTCGGTGTTACAGACTTAAATCCTAACTTGAAATATGTTGGCTATGAATTTTGTATTACAGGTTTAATAAAGCCAGAAGATTATTTTGAAACTTCTAGACAAGTAAGATTTGAATTAATGTCTATGTTCCATAAGAATCAAGTGCAAATGCCAGCAGCGAATATGGTTGTTACTACTGAAGGTTTACAGCATATCCATGGTGGACAATCTTTATCGGACAGCTAAAGTAGAATCGTTTGTTAACAAAAATTCTGCTTCCAACATTGGATAGAATAACAATAATAAAATGATTGATATAAAGAAAGGGCTGAAGGAATTCGGTTCTTTTTTTATTTATAGAATTTAGAAATTTCTTAATGTTATAATTGTAGTTGGTGATGAGAATGAACTTTGAAGAAAAAGAGATGCGTCGTTTAGAAGCATTAAAAGAAATTGCTGAATTATTAAATGAAGCAACAAACTTACAGCATATGTTGGAAAAAGTGTTGCATACATTGTTACAAGTAATGAATTTACAAACAGGGTGGATATTCTTTATTGATGAAAGTGGAAAGCACAGCATGCTTGTAGACGAAAATTTACCAGAGGCTCTTACGTGGCAAAAGAAGAAGCCGATGTGTGAAGGAAACTGTTGGTGTGTAGAACGTTTTGTGAATGGGAGATTGGAAAAAGCGACTAATATTATTGAATGTAAGCGAATAGAAGATGCAATTGAATGTAATTGGGGAGAGACAGAAGATGTTACACATCATGCGACAATTCCGCTTAGGTCTGGATCAGAAAAATTTGGTCTACTAAATGTGGCTGCACCTCATAAGACTCATTTTTCTGAGGAAGAGTTAGCGTTATTAGAATCAATTGCATTTCAAATTGGAACGACAATACAACGTATTCAATTAGTTGAGAAAGAACGTAAATATGTAGTGGTAGCGGAAAGAAATCGACTTGCACGTGATTTACATGATTCAGTAAAACAATTGTTATTTTCTATTATGCTAACAGCGAAAGGTACTCTGAATATGACGCAAGATAGAGAATTGCAAGAGATGTTAAGTTATATTGGGGAATTATCACAAGAAGCATTACAAGAGATGACGCTATTAATTTGGCAATTAAGACCTGAAGGATTGGAGAAAGGATTAGCAGAAGCAATTCAAAATTACGGGAAGTTATTAGGAGTTCAAGTGGAAGTTCGAATTGATGGGATGGTTTCAATTGGGGATGAAATAGAAGAAGTTTTATGGCGTATTAGCCAAGAGGCGCTACATAATTGTAAAAAGCATGCTTCGTGTGAAAAGGTACATATTCTTTTGAAAATAGAAAATAACCAGTTACATTTTTACATAGAAGACAATGGAATAGGATTTATACAAGAACAAGTAAGGGAATCAGCACTTGGCCTGAAAAGTATGAAGGAACGTATTCAGTTAATGAAGGGATCGTTTCAAATTATAACAGAGCTGAAAAAGGGTACAAAAATAGAAATTCAATTGCCGATTTGAAGGGGAGAATAAGGTTGAAGATTAAACTGCTACTAGTTGAGGACCATCATATCGTTCGAAGAGGACTTGTATTCTTTTTGAAAACGAGAGAAGAATTTGAAATTATTGGGGAAGCGGAAAATGGCGAAGAGGCATTACATTTCATGCAAAAAGAAAGACCAGATGTCGTACTAATGGATGTATCGATGCCGAAAATGGATGGAATTGAGGCAACAAAACGTCTAAAGCAATATGATGAGACAATAAAGGTACTTATATTAAGTAGTTTTTCAGAGCAAGATTATGTTATACCAGCACTTGAAGCTGGAGCAGATGGTTATCAATTAAAAGAAGTACAACCTGAGCAACTTGTCGCTTCTATTATTGCAGTACATCAAGGAAATGCGAATTTTCACCCGAAAGTAACACCTGCATTAATGGGGCGTTCTGCAGTAAAGAAGGAAGTAGAAAATCCTTTTTCAATG
Organism: Bacillus cereus group sp. BfR-BA-01441; assembly: GCF_022663075.1. Taxonomy (NCBI): domain Bacteria; kingdom Bacillati; phylum Bacillota; class Bacilli; order Caryophanales; family Bacillaceae; genus Bacillus; species Bacillus cereus group sp. BfR-BA-01441. The sequence goes on along the minus strand of NZ_JAKUEU010000024.1, from coordinate 27,218 downwards.
TTAACGAAAAGAGAGCAAGAGGTACTTCGCGAAATTGCGAAAGGAAGAAGCAACAAGGAGATTGCAGCAGAACTTCATATTACAGAACAAACTGTGAAAACACACGTTTCAAACGTTTTAGCTAAATTGGAAGTGGATGATCGTACGCAAGCCGCATTATACGCAGTGAAACATGGAGAGAATTATTCATAAGCATGAATAATTCTGTTATATCGTATGACAGAATACATAGGAGCAATTAAAATTTATAGTAATCCCTAATATAGGTTTTTCTTCTTTCGATAATTAGGTACAATAAAGTGAAACTCTAATCAGTGGGGGACCATCCCCACTGATGATTAGTTTAACTAATCGGTTTTTACAGGATAAAGCTACGATGGAAGGGGAGGATATGCTATGCCTGGTACAAGAAGTGGGATTGGAAAGATTCAGGCTTCGTTAAATGGTTTATCACCGAAATTGCGAAGTATTGCCGAACATATTTTGAAACATCCACAAGATGTTGTACATAAATCTATTACAGAATTAGCTGAAGTTACGAATAGTTCCGAAGCTACGATATTCCGCTTATGTAAAAACCTTGGTTTGCAAGGTTTTCAAGATTTAAAGATTACATTAGCTCGTGAAATTGTACATACACCGATGCAAAATATTCATGAAGAGGTATCAGCAGAAGATAGTATGGTAACTGTTGCTAAAAAAGTTTTTCATTCGCATATTACAGGACTGCAAGATACTTTACATTTGCTTAATGAAAGGGCACTTGAGCAGGCTGTACGAGCCTTACAAGAAGCAAGTCGAATTGAGTTTTATGGAAATGGTGGCTCTGGTATTATTGCAATGGATGCGTATCATAAGTTTATGAGAACGGGTATTTCTTGTATCGCTCATACTGATTCGCATTTTCAAATTATGGGAGCAGGTTTACTCTCAGAAAATTCAGTTGTTATTGGTATTTCTCATTCTGGTAGCAATAAAGGATTACTTGAAGCGTTAGAAGTAGCGAAAGCAAGAGGAGCCAAAATTATTGCGATTACGAGCTATAAGAAATCAGCATTAAGTCAACTTGCTGATATAACGTTATATACATCAACACGTGAGACTGAATTCCGCACAGAAGCAAGTTCATCACGATTAGCACAGTTAAGCTTATTAGATACTTTGTATGTAGGGTTGTCGTTGCAGCGACAAGAGGAAACTCTAAAAAATTTACAAAGTATACGTGAAACGATTTCGATGAAGCGAATATAAAAAAAGCTCTTCAAATGAAGAGCTTTCAGACTGTAGACAAACTATTTTTGGAGAGTTCAAATGCTAAAAATAGTTTGTTTCTTATTTTAGGGATAATTTATCCAATGGAATTTATATGTAGTGCTTTCTATACTATAATTTACTATAAGTGAGGAAGATGTCTTATGAAAATATCTGTTTATGTTGCAAGTGCATTTAGCAAGGAGCATAAAGGCGGAAATAAAGCAGGAGTGGTATTTATTGAGAATACAAATACATTGACCACTACTCAAAAAATCGAAATAGCCAAACAACTGGGTTATGCGGAAACCGCATTTATATCAGAATCTGAAATTGCTGATTATAAATTTGAGTATTTTACTCCAAAAGAAGAAGTTGATTTATGTGGTCATGCCACAATTGGCTCTTTCGCGATACTGATGTATTTAAATAAACTTTTCAGGAATCGCTATACGATTGAAACGAACAGCGGTGTTCTTACTATCACTATAAAAGATGACATCATATTCATGGAACAAAATAAACCGAGATTCTATGATGTTGTATCTCCAAACGAGTTCATCGACTGTTTTGATAGTAAAGATATAGACAATAAATACCCAATTCAAATTGTCTCCACTGGCTTAAAAGATATTTTAATTCCTATAAAAAGCGAAATACAATTACATGCACTGCAACCTAATTTTGAAAAAATTAAAGAAATCAGCAAGTATTATAATGTTGTCGGGATGCATTTATATACTTTTAATGACAATCGAATTATATGCAGAAATTTTGCTCCACTATACGACATTAATGAAGAAGCAGCGACTGGAACTTCAAACGGTGCATTAGCTTGCTATCTTTATGAACAGCACTATTTGCAAAAAGAAGTCTATGTATTTGAACAAGGTTATTCTTTACACTCGCCTTCCGAAATATTAGTTAAATTAGCAACCAATAGCAAGAATAAAATAGAAAAAGTTTATGTTGGTGGCAAAGGCTATTACTGTGAAACTAAGTGTTTAAATATAGAAAATATTGAGTGAAGAGCTTTTTTATCGATGAGAAGTTTGTTACTTTATTTTGTTTTAGAAATGTATGACTTACTTATAGTCAGTGATAAACTCTCATTTTTAAAAATTTAAAATAAAGACCGATTTATGTAATAATTCAAATATTGTTCATAATTTCACAAATTGTTTATGAAGTGTCATGTTATGATGAAGATGTAATGATGATTGAACACTTAAATTTGGTACAATAACTAGCCAAAGTAGTGAAGAAAGTAGTTGTGAGATAAACTCATTAAAATGCTAAAACACTAAAGGGGAGATCACATATGAAAGCAGTAGTGGTTAATAAAAACAGCAAAGCAAACATCGAAGTGATTGAAAAAGAATTACGTCCGTTACACTCAGGTGAAGCGTTAGTAGATGTAGAGTATTGTGGAGTTTGCCACACTGATTTACACGTTGCGAATCATGATTTTGGTAACACTGATGGCCGTATTCTTGGTCATGAGGGTGTAGGTATTGTTACGAAAATAGCTGATGATGTTACTTCACTAAAGATAGGTGACCGTGTAAGTATTGCATGGATGTTCCAATCTTGTGGACGTTGTGAATATTGCGTAACTGGTAGAGAAACATTTTGCCGTGAAGTTAAAAACGCTGGTTATTCAGTGGATGGTGGTATGGCTGAACAATGTATCGTTACAGCTGATTATGCGGTAAAAGTACCAGAAGGATTAGATCCTGCTCAAGCATCATCAATTACTTGTGCTGGTGTAACTACATATAAAGCTATTAAAGTATCAGATATTAAACCTAGTCAACCTATTGTAATCTATGGCTGCGGTGGATTAGGTAACTTAGCTATCCAATATGCTAAAAATGTATTTGGTGCAAAGGTAATCGCAGTAGACATTAATGACGATAAATTAGCCTTAGCGAAAGAAGTTGGTGCTGATATGACTATCAATCCAATTTCTCAAGGTCCTGCTGATAAAATTGTGCAAGAGAAGTTTGGTGGCGCTTATGCTGCGGTAGTAACAGCAGTCTCTAAAGTAGCCTTTAACTCAGCAGTTGATGCAGTACGTGCTTGCGGTAAAGTAGTTGCAGTAGGGCTACCAGTAGAAACAATGGACTTAAACATCCCACGACTTGTACTGGATGGAATTGAAGTAGTTGGTTCTCTAGTTGGTACTCGTAAAGATTTGGAAGAGGCGTTTATGTTTGGGGCAGAAGGAAAAGTAGTGCCGGTTGTTCAAACTTGTTCGCTAGATAAAGTACAAAATGTATTCGAAGAAATGGAACAAGGTAGAATTCAAGGGCGTATGGTAATTGATTTTAAAAAACATAATTGTGATTGCAAATAATTCACTTTAAATATAAAAAACATGAGTCTAGCAAAGGACATGTAAAAAAGTTAGACAGCATAAGAAGATGATCCCTGTATTTAATAGGGATCATCTTCTTTATTTTCTACTAATATCGATGCCAATTAATACTTCATTAATGAGAAATGATTAAAGGTTTACTTTATTTGCAAACGAAAAGGAATCTTTATGTTTAACAAATTTTTTATGATCTGGAACGTTTTGAATTGCTACAATTTGCGAATCTCTTGCTTTCAGTGCATCTTGAATCCCGATGGTCATAAGCTTAATAAATAGAATCGTAATAAAGAATGAAGCGAGAGTATAAAAAATAATCCACCATGAAAGATTCATTTCATTACGATTTAATCCAATAAGACCTGCCCAATCATTAGATAGAGAAACAGGTTTGGGCACTCCGTCATAGAGTTCACGCATTTGTATGCCGCCAATTACAATGTTAAGCAACGCTAAATGGATAACGAGTATGAGTGTTTGGACGATATGTTCCATAAATAATACAAATAAGCGGTCAAGTAATAAGACTCGTAAGTGTTTTTTTATAATATGAAAACGACTAGCCCCCAGTAATTGTGAACTTAAGATGTAATCTTGTTTCATAAATTCATCAACCTCTGAGGATATGTATAAAGAAAGTGTAGGCAGAGCGACGAAAATAAGTACGAGTACTTGATAAAACGTAAATGAAATATTTGGATCTACCCCATCAGCATTTGATGTGATTATAATATTAACGGGCGTGATGAGTATGAATGCGATAAATAGAGTTGGAATGTAATAAAAAACTTCTGAGCATGACTGGAAAAATCTCTTGAGTTTTGGAGCAAATAAACTTAAGAGGATTCCTATACATGTTCCGCATAAAATTCGAAAGAAGCTAATTGCCATGGCTAATAAAATAGTGAATTTTGCTCCTTCTACAATTTGTAAGAAAACAGACTCTCCAAAACGATCAGATCCAAAAGGTGGAATTAACGATGGCGGAAAGGGGGCCTTTCCAAGTAATTCGTTATTGTCATTGTAAAGTAACTGAGGAGGTTTTGGGATGTTATCTTTAAAGAACCAACTATAAATAAAACTAGCTGAAATAAGTATGAATAGATAAGTAAAGCCGATTAAAAAGCGTTTTGATTTCCAAATAGATTTCATAATGATACTCCTTTCAATTGCTTTTTCCATCTATTCATCATGAATGAGACTATTTGGAAAATAGCATAAAATGGTAAAATAATCATAACAAGTATGATAAATGCAGCTGGAGGTGAAACAAACGCCTTATTAAATAAAAATTGAATAATGCCTTCCATATTAAAAACAAATTCTAAAATGAATAAATTAGAAAGTAAGAAAACAAAAATCGTTTTTAAATGGTGGAAGAAGTGGATAGATATATTTTTGAATAAATGAATGCATAGTATATAACTTGATGAAAGGCCTTTTCCATATGCAACCTCTACGTAATGTTTTCCTTGCTCTTCTTTTATGTATAACACCATCATCCGAAACATTTGTAATGTAGGTAAGACAGCTAATGATAAAATAGGGAGTAAATAAGCTCGATTTTCATTAAAGGAAATAATAGTGACAGGAGATTCCCCAAATTTCTGAAGTACCCATATGAAAAATATTTGCAAACAGATCATCATCATCATATCAGGGACAGCTTCTAATATGAACACAATTCGGTTTATCCATTTTTTTATATAATCTTTTGCTAAAAAATAAAAAAATGCCATGCTAGATGATAAAAAGAGAGCAAGAAAAAAGGCTAAAAATAATATAGTAAATGAATATAGGTAAGGTTCTAAAACAGTTGGAAATAATGGTGTTTTTTTGAAATGGCCAAACTTCGGGTCTGATCCTATAATCACTAATGATTCAGGGGAAAAAACTTGTTTTAACATAGTAACGGTCTGATTAAAAAAATAAATTGGTTGAAAGGTAAATCCTTGTTGAGTGATAAATAAATAAGGTAAATTTAATAATAGTAAGAGTGATAAAAGAATTGATGAAAGCTTAATTGTGAATTGAGATATTTTATTTAACATTAAATCCCTCCGACATCTTTTTACAACATTATACAATAAATTTCGTGTTATTGTTTTTATTTTTCTGAAAAATAAAAATACTTTTCGGTTTTATAGTATGCAAGATATATTTACAAGATAAAAAAGTGATAGTAGGGGGCCACGCTCTATGTTTATCAAGATAAAAGACTAGTGAACCTAAAACAATAAATATGAGTAAAATGCACAGAATTCTCATTCTGCGGTTAGTTACTTTTCTTGGCTTGATGGTGATGTTACGTGACCGCTAAAAATGAATATTGCTTTTCAACTTTTTCTTCAAGCAAATAAGTAGAACGTATGGAGGATTATGTATGTGTTGTTAATGAGAGGAAAGAGTGTATTGCGTAACGAATATAACGTAATTTTACCGCATGGAAAAGCTAAATTTAGTATATAAGTGAAATGGAATGAGGGGATTTATTTTTGGTATGAAAAAAATTTTCTTTTTATAACTTGATAAATGAAAAAATATTTTATATACTAATTCATGTAAACGGTTTACTAAATCGTATTTTGCTAGTAATGAAGGGAAGATTCGCATGGAAACAAGGGGGAGAGTAATCGGGATTGATATCGGTACCACAAGTACAAAAACGGTTGTGTTCACAGAAAAAGGAAAAGTCATTGCATCACATGCAATCGATTACCCAATTATTCAACCGAATGTAGGATGGGCTGAGCAAGATCCTGATGTAATATGTGCCGCTGTATACAAAAGTGTAAGCGTTGCCATTGAAAAAGGTAATGTATTACCAGAAGATATTTCTTCAATCGGTATTAGTACAGCTATGCACGCATTAATTGCAGTAGATGAAAATGGTGCGCCATTAACGCGTTCTATCATTTGGGCAGATAATCGAAGTACGAAGCAATCAGAAAAATTATTACAACAAATGAATGGGCATGAAATTTATAGACGTACAGGTACACCGATTCATCCGATGTCACCACTTTCTAAATTGTTATGGATGAAAGAAGAGGAACCAGAGTTATATACAAGTGCCTATAAATTCATTTCCATTAAAGAGTATGTGATTTACCAATTATTTTCACGCTACGTAGTTGATTATTCGATTGCTTCTGCTACAGGGTTATTTAATTTAGAAACATTAAACTGGGATGAAGATGTTTTAACTATGTTACATATGTCACCAGAACAATTATCAACCCCTGTACCAACTACATATATTTTATCAGGTATGAAGCCAGAGTTAGCACAGAAGATGGGGATAAGTGCAGAAACACCAATTGTCATCGGAGCAAGTGATGGGGTTCTTGCAAATGTAGGAGTTGGTGCGATATCACCGGGTGCGGCTGCAATTACGATTGGAACGAGTGGTGCGGTTCGAACAATCTCATCAAATATAAATACAGATGAGAAAGGGAGAACGTTTTGTTACGCATTAACAGATGAGCACTGGGTAATCGGTGGTCCAACGAATAACGGCGGAATATTACTGAGATGGTTACGTGATGAATTTGGTAGTCCAGAGCAAGAAGTAGCAAGAAAGCTCGGCATTGATCCTTATGATTTATTAATTAAATATGCAGAAAGCGTACCAGCTGGAGCGGATGGGCTATTGTTCTTACCTTTCTTATCTGGAGAACGCGCACCTTACTGGAATGCAAATGCTCGTGGTACATTCTTTGGAATCAATCTTCAACATAAGCGAGAACATTTTATACGTGCAGTGATGGAAGGTGTTTGTATGAGTGTATATTCAGTAGCACTCGCAATCAGGGATTGTACAGGGCCACTTACTGAAATACGAGTTTCAGGAGGGTTTGCAAAATCTGCATTTTGGAGACAAATGTTGTCCGATATGATGGGAAAAGAATTGCTTGTACCTGAAAGTCATGAAGCATCTGCGCTTGGGGCAGCGGCAGTTGCTTTATATGCTGTAGGAAAAATTGATTCTCTTGAAGAGGTAAAGGATTGGATTGATATTGTCCATCACCATGTACCGAATAAAGAAAATACGGCTATATATTTAGAAATGTTTTATATGTATGAACGACTTTACAATCGCTTGAAAGAAGAATTTGATTGTATAGCTGCTTTCCAACGTAAACAATAGGGGGATTGGGAGAAATGGTAGTTGGGATCGTACTAGCGGCAGTTGTCATACTACTTTTACTTATTACGGTAGTAAAATGGCATCCATTTGTCGCATTAATTTTAACAGCAATTGGTGTAGGATTAGCAATGGGAATGCCTTTAATTGGAACTTCACCAAAAGATCCAGGGATTATTGATTCTATTAAACTAGGGCTTGGTAATACGTTAGGGTTTTTAGCGATAGTTTTAGCACTAGGAACGATGCTTGGAAAAATGATGGCCGAATCTGGTGGTGCTGAACGTATCGCTAACACATTAATTAATCGTTTTGGGAAGAAACGAGTTCACTGGGCGATGATGTTCGTTGCATTTTTAGTAGGGATTCCGGTATTTTTCCAAGTTGGATTTGTACTATTAATTCCGTTAGTATTTACAATTGCGTTAGAAACTGGGGTATCACTTATTACAATTGGTATTCCGCTAGTAGCAGGACTGTCAGTCGTACACGGACTTGTTCCACCGCATCCAGCGGCAATGGCGGCAGTTGGTATTTTTAAAGCAGATGTAGGGAAGACAATTTTATATGCGTTAATTGTCGGACTTCCAACTGCAATTATTTCAGGTCCACTTTACGGGAAATGGATTGGTGCTCGTATACATAAGGAAGTACCATTAGATATAGCGGAGCAATTTGTTGAGAAAGATAATAAAAAAGAGCTTCCTAGCTTTTGGAATACATTGTTTACAATTTTACTTCCAGTATTTCTTATGCTTGGTGCATCAATAGCAGAAGTTGCATTAAATAAAACGAGTCAACTAGCACAAGTATTACACTTTATTGGAGATCCGATTGTGGCTTTATTAATTGCAACCATTTACTCTTTCTTTAGTCTTGGATATGCAAAAGGTTTCTCAAAAGATAAAGTGTTACAATTTACAAATGATTGCCTTGGACCTATTGCAAACATATTGTTAGTGATTGGTGCAGGCGGCGCATTTAATAAAGTATTATTAGATTCTGGAATTGGAACGACAATTGCAGATATGGCGAAAGAATCACATATTTCACCGATATTATTAGGGTGGGGAATTGCGGCACTAATCCGAATTGCAACTGGATCGGCAACTGTTTCTATGATGACAGCAGCTGGTATTGTTGCGCCGATTGCAGCAAGCACACCAGGTGTAAATGTTGAATTATTAGCACTTGCAACTGGTGCAGGGTCATTAATTTTATCACACGTGAATGATTCAGGATTTTGGATGATTAAAGAGTATTTCGGAATGACTGTGAAAGAAACATTATTAACATGGACTGCAATGGAGACTATATTATCTGTAGTAGCACTTGGGCTAATTTCGATATTAAATATATTTGTATAGAATAGGAGATTGATTAATATGAAACTAGGTTTAATTGGATTAGGAAAAATGGGATTTCCATTAGCTGAACACTTATATGAAGACAAGCATGAAGTAGTTGTATACGATGTAAATAAAGAGCTTGTTGAAAAGGCAGGAAAACTAGGAATTACTGCACGTCATACATTAAAAGAAATGATTGCTGAACTAGAAGCTCCTCGTACAATTTGGGTAATGGTGCCTGCAGGAGAAGTTGTAGAGTCAGTACTAAAAGATGTATATCCATTATTAGATGAAGGTGATATCGTTATTGAAGGCGGAAATTCATTCTATAAAGATACGTTACGCCGTGCTGAAGAAGCAAAAAGCTTCGGATTACATTATGTAGATATCGGTACATCAGGCGGTGTAGAAGGAGCTAGATACGGTGCTTGCTTAATGGTTGGTGGAGAAAAAGAAATTTACGACCAATTAGAACCTTTATTTAAAGATTTAGCAGTAGAAAATGGCTATTCTTATGCTGGCCGTGTTGGTAGTGGTCATTTCTTGAAAATGGTTCATAACGGTATTGAGTACGGCATGATGCAAGCAATCGCTGAAGGATTTGAAGTACTAGATAAGAGTGACTTTGATTTCAATTATGAAGATGTTGCAAAAGTATGGGCTAACGGATCAGTTATCCGTGGTTGGTTAATGGACTTAACTGAAAAAGCATTTGCAGAAGATCCGAAACTAGATGGCATTAAAGGTGTAATGAACTCTTCAGGAGAAGGAAAATGGACTGTTGAAACTGCACTTGAACTTCAAGCTGCAGCACCAGTTATCGCTATGTCATTATTTATGCGCTATCGTTCTCAGGAAGATGATACATTCCATGGAAAAGTAGTTTCAGCATTACGTAATCAGTTCGGTGGACATGAAGTTGTGAAAAAATAAGGATGTTTTTAAAAAGAAACTTGTGTATAAGCGCAAGTTTCTTTTTTATAGTTTAAGAAATTACTAATTTAAAAATACCAATCAATCATCGTTTTTTTGTCACAAATGATAGCTTCAACGTTCATTGAATGAACAATATATTCTATATTTTCTTCTTTAGCTAATAATAAGGTTGTAAAGGAATCGTATATACTCATAAACGCATACTCATTATCTTCGCCAGTAATAATTAACTCATTATTGCTAATGTCCCAAATATCTAATGGAGTAGTATTATTTACCTGTAATAATCCGTTTGTATCAAGAATTGGTTCAGAGAAATATAGATTTTTTGCACCTTTAGAACCGAGGAGTTTAAGTAATTTGTGTAATAAAAATATAGACGTATAATCTTCTGTTGGATAATAAAGATCTTTTTTTAAGTTTGAATGTAGCTTTTCAGCTAAATCCTCTCTTTTATATTCTTCTGAAAGGGCACTAATGGAAGTCAACATGGCCATTGCTAGGTCTGCGTATGAATGTAATCCACTACAAGACATCATTTCCTTCCAAGAAACGGATTTCCCATTATAAATGATTTCTTCAGCGCTAGGATAGATGTGCTCATATGGTCTTTTTCTCACAGACTTTTCCCATCCTAAAGGCATTTGGATAAAAGGATGTAGCAATATAGCTGCAGATTTAAAGTTTCTTGGTAGTTGTTCTAAAATTGGTGATTTGTCATCTAGCCAAATGTAATCCAACAAAATATAACCTCCTCTTAGACTTTGAAATGTACGGATTCCCGTATTATGTTTTTTGTATTGATTGTATCAAATATAAAGCGAAGCATGAAATATGTCCCAACATAAAAGTAAGAATAAATAAAATGAAGTTTTCATAAATAGTAAAAGGGTGCTTATGTCATCAGTATAGCTAAGAAATGTTGTTACATATGAGAAGAGCGTGTTAATAAAATATGAGGTGGTTAAATGGGAAATGAGCAAGTGAAGTCTGTAAAGGAAGAAAAAAAGTTATGTCTTTGTATGATCGTTAAAAATGAGTCTAGAATTATGGAAAGATGTTTAAATGCAACAAAATCAATTGTAGACTTTGTTTCTATTTGTGATACTGGATCGACGGATAATACGCCTGAAATTATTGAAAATTGGTGTAAGGAAAATGAGATACCTGGGACGGTTCATCATGAGCCGTTTAAAAACTTTGGTTATAACAGAAGCTTAGCTGTTTCGTTAGCGCAAAAAACATACCCAGAAGCAGATTATTTATTAATATTAGATGCGGATATGATTTTAGAGGTTGATCCGAATTTCGATAAAACGAGCTTAACGGAAGATCATTATCTTACATTACAATATGATGTTCATATTAAATATTGGCTTACACGTCTTTTAAAAGCTTCTTTACCATGGAAATCTGTCGGTGTTACTCATGAGTATTGGGATATAGATCGTTCAAAAGTTGGAGCGAATTACAATACGAGGGTAGCTCGGTTAGAGACTCTTGTCGTGAATGATCCCGGAGATGGCGGGAGCAAAGCTGATAAATTTGAAAGAGATGAGAGGTTGTTGTTACAGGGAATAAACGACCCAGAAACAACGCCAGATTTGCATATAAGATATTTATTTTATTTAGCTCAGACTTATTTTCATTTAAGTCAATTTGAGAATTCAATTAAATGGTATAAAAAACGTGTGGAAGCAGGAGGATGGGTTGAAGAGGTATTCTATTCGTTATTGCGAATAGGATTTTGTTATGAGCAGTTAGCAAATCGTTCAGCAAATAAACAAAATGAAGTGACAGATGCTGATGAAAAAGAAACTGTTAAAGGGCAAGAAGAGCAATATTTAGCGTTAGCTGTTTTTTATTTTCAAAAAGCTTGGGAATATAGACCAACCCGGGCTGAACCATTATACCAACTTGCAAGGTTGTATCGATTACGATCTCAAAACAATATTGCTTTGATGTATGCTCTGCAAGGGAAGGAAATTCCTTTTCCAAAGGATGATCTACTATTTGTAGATTATCATGTGTATGATTACTTATTTGACTATGAAATTTCTATTAGTGCTTTCTATATACCTCATAAAAAACATTTAGGGGCGGTGTCGCAAAAGTATTTGGAATCGATAAAAGAAAAGATTCCATTTCATATAGCAAATATAGTAGAGAATAATGCGAAATTTTATTAAATACATTTTCGATTAAAGGAGTAGTGGAGTAATCATGGAATTAATACGATGGGCGATTGAACTAGGAGAATCGGTGCATGGAAATACGTATGAAGAATTGATGCCACTACTAGACTATTATTATGATCGTGATCATTTAAAAGCGTATTGTATCGCAAATCTTCTTTTAAACATGGATGTATTAGATGAGGACCGGGAAAGAATCGAATTAAGAAGATGCATAGCTGCTTATTATGCTGGATTATATAAAGTAGCAAGAAAACATGCAAATGAGTTGGTACTTAAACATCCGGATGTAGATCTATATAAAAATAATTTAAGATTAATGGAAGTTTATTTGAATAAAGAATATGATTATTGTCTTTTTATATGCCCAAAGACATACGGTAGTTTCATAGATGTTGCGCGAGCTTTAAAGTGGAGGTTGGAGCAGGAGGGAAATACAGTAATTATATCAGAAACAATACTGGAAAATGTAAAGAATACAGTTGTTTTTGGAGCACATACATACGCATATAACCCGAACCTTCTTCCGAAAGATGCAATTGTTTATAATTTAGAACAGCTATACGAAGGAAGTCCATATGCGCACCCCCTTTATTTAATATTATTAAAAGATAGAGTGATTTGGGATTATAGTAAACAAAATATAGAATGGCTTAAACAAAAAGGGGTAGGAAAAGAAATAAAACATGTAGAAATGAACTACGCTCCAACTTTGGAAATAAAAAAAGATGCGTTTGAAGATGAGATTATTGAAGATATTGATATTCTGTTTATTGGTGCTCTTAATCCGAGGCGACAAGCTATTTTTGATCATCTAAAAGCGATTGCCCCGAATTTAAATATAGTTTTTAAAAATAATGCGTGGGGAATTGTTAGAAATGAATTGATTGCTAGAGCTAAAATTATATTAAATATTCATTTTTATTTATCAGGAATTCTTGAAACACCTCGCGTGTCTTATGCAGTCGCAAATAAGAAATTTATTATTTCCGAAAATAGTAATCCAGAAGATGAGGTAGAGTGGCCAGGAATTGTGTTTACTCCGTACGAAAAAATAATTGAAAACGTAATGAAATATATAGAATTACCAGAAGAACGGAAAAGATTAGCGGAAAAAGCATATAATCATTTTGAAGCAAATGAAAGTTTAGGTACATTGAGCATGAGAGATGAAACAAAGTAATTGTACAAAACTCATACGAAAGTATGAGTTCTTTTTTGTTTATCATACTATTTTATGAAACAAGTTAACTCTTTATATTGTGTTTTGTATAGAAATTTCTGATAATATATAAGTAGAACTTGAAAACAAAGGGGAGAAATAATCATGAAACTAGTCGTTATTAACGGTACACCAAGAAAATTTGGTCGAACTCGTGTGGTGGCAAAATATATTGCGGATCAATTTGAAGGGGAATTATATGATTTAGCAATTGAGGAGTTACCTTTATACAATGGAGAAGAGTCACAACGTGATTTAGAGGCAGTAAAAAAATTAAAAACGTTAGTGAAAGCTGCGGATGGGGTTGTATTATGTACACCAGAATATCATAATGCGATGAGCGGTGCGCTGAAAAACTCTTTAGATTACTTAAGTAGTAGTGAATTTATTCATAAACCAGTTGCGTTGTTAGCGGTTGCTGGTGGCGGTAAAGGTGGAATAAATGCATTAAACAGCATGCGAACGGTCGCTAGAGGTGTTTATGCAAATGCAATTCCAAAACAAGTTGTGCTTGATGGATTACATGTGCAAGATGGTGAACTTGGGGAAGATGCAAAACCATTAATTCATGATGTAGTTAAAGAATTAAAAGCATATATGAGCGTATATAAAGAGGTGAAAAAACAACTAGGAGTGGAGTGATATGTCCTCACTTTATCATGATTCTCGCTTGTATTACATTCTAGGAGCCAATAGTCTATCTGCTATTGGTTCCGGAATTGTTATGATAACGATTCCTTGGCTGTTAATTAAAGAGAGTGGAGGAGAGACAACATTTGGTTATGTTTCTATCATTGCAACCCTCATTATGTTTTTATTAACACCATTCATTGGGCAAAGTATTGATCGTTTTTCAAGAAAATCTTTATTGCTATGTAACGAAGGAATCGGAATAGCCGTAATCGGAATAATGGTTATATGGGGATTTGCTGGGCAACCTTATCATTCTATTCACTATATTCTTATTTATATAGCCGGATCATTCTACTATTTATTGTTTTATCCTACAATATTTGCGTTCAACCAAGAGATATTTCAAGCAGAACATTATAAAAGTTTAAGTGGAACGATGGAAATACAAGGACAGTTAACACAAGTTATTTCTGGAGCGGCTGCGAGCTTCTTAATTGAAATTGTATCTTTGAAGTGGATTTTGTTAGTAGACATGTTAACTTTTGCTGGAGCATTTTTTCTTTTCTTATGTATACCGTACGTAAAGAAAAAAGAAGTGAAAAGAAAAATAACATTTAAGAAGCAATTGTTTGAAGGAATTCACTTTATGAAAAAACGTCCTAAGCTCTTTTGGTTCTTACTGGCCACTTATATGCCGTTTATAGGCGTTATGATGGCAAATTATTTAATACCAGTTTATATTTCGGATATACTTAAAGCCAATGCCTCTGTATACGCAATAGAGGGCACGATGTACGGTGTCGGAGCGGTTGTTGCAGGAATCTGTATTCCACTCATAATGAAATATGTAAAAACAGAAGTTTCAATCGTTATGACGATGTTCATTTATGTAATTTCAATTACCGCAATGATTATTGAACCTTCCGTAATTTTCTTATATGGACTTGCAATTTTTCATGCAGTTGGAAATGCGGGTACAAGAGTGGCGAGAAATGTATTGATGATGGAGGAAATTCCAAACGAAGTAATGGGACGTGTAGACAGCTTATTTCGCCTAATTGGTACTGGAATACGAATTGTATTATTAATGCTGTTTACAGCGGGTGTATCTAAAGCCGGAGTAATGCTTCCGTTTTACGTATTAAGCTGCATATTGATCTTCTCATTAGGAATCGCTATTTATTATGTACTATCACAACGTAAAGTAGCGGCGAATGTTTCTAATAAATCAATCGTTTAAAAAACACTTCTGCCGCCCTTTCTTTTTCTGTATAATAAAAAGAAAGGGAGTGCAAACTTATTTATGAACAAATGGATCTTTCTTATCATTTTATTATTACCGCCACTATACATCATTTATATGACGTTTAGAATGAACAAAGTTGCTCGTGAAAAGTTGAGCTATCACTCTCCGTACGTTCTTATACTGGGTGCAAAGTTATTTGGAGATAGACCGTCTTTATCTCTTCAAAATCGTTTGGATGTAGCGGTGGAGTATTTATTTTCCCATCCTGAAGCGAAAGTAATTGTTTCAGGTGGTCAAGGAGAAGATGAAGATATACCGGAAGCTCACAGCATGAGAAACTATTTAATGGTACACGGTATAGATGAGAGTCGTATTTTAATAGAAGATCAATCTACAAATACGTATGAAAACTTAAAGTTTAGTATGGATTTATATAATGTGAAACATGCAGTAGTTGTAAGTAATACGTATCATTTATATCGAACGAAAATAATTGCAAAGCGTTTAGGCATGAAGATGGAGGCACTAGCTGCTGAAACACCAATTCGTTCTAAGAGAAAAATGTATGTTCGCGAATATGCTGCTATTATGAAAACAATATTGTTCGACCGTTAGAGCTCAAATGTGAGCTCTTTTTTAATTTAAAAGCGTATCATTTGAAATGAATGCCATATTCCATCAAAATAAAGGAAACAACATTAAAGGAGTTGTATTTGTGATTCAATTTAATCATGTGTCAAAATCGTATGAAGATGGCACGAAAGCAGTGGATTCATTGCATTTAGAAATTAAAAAGGGAGAATTTTTTGTTCTCATCGGTCCGAGTGGATGCGGTAAAACAACGACAATGAAGATGATTAATCGTTTAATCGAAACGACTGAAGGATCGCTTTTAATCGATGGAAAAGATATTCAACAATATAATATAAACGAATTACGTTGGGATATAGGATACGTGTTGCAACAGATTGCTTTGTTTCCTCATATGACAATTGCTGAAAATATTGCAATTGTTCCTGAAATGAGGCAATGGAGCAAAAAAGAAATTAAAGCACGCGTCGATGAATTGTTACATATGGTTGGATTAGATCCGGATATTTATCGAAATCGTATGCCTGATGAATTGTCAGGAGGACAAAAACAACGTGTCGGTGTCGTGCGAGCATTAGCTGCAAACCCGAAAATCGTTCTTATGGATGAACCATTTAGTGCGTTAGATCCATTAAGTAGGGAACAGCTTCAGAAGGATATTGTACAGTTGCAAAAAAAGATTCAAAAAACAATCGTATTTGTAACACATGATATGCAAGAAGCATTATCACTTGGAGATCGCATTTGTATTATGAAAGAAGGAAAAGTTGTTCAACTAGATACACCAGAAGGAATTATACATAATCCGAAAAATGAATTTGTAGAGGAGTTTATTGGAAATCGCGGACGAACTTGGTATCAGGGGAAAAGTATAGCAGATGTATTGCCGCTTGATCAAAGTGTGCAATTAGAAGGGCAGGCGCTATCATTACATTCTTCTTTACAAGAAGCGTTAATTCGTGTGCGTGATGAGGAGGTCGTTCCAGTTGAAAAAAACGGTCAATATATTGGAGCGTTAACAAGTCGTCATATTGTCAATTACATTGTTGAACAAATGAAGGAAAGAGGCTAAACAGTGACTAATTTTATACAAACGTTCCAAGAACGAAAAATAGAATTACTAACTGCATTAAGTGAGCATTTACAAATATCGCTTATTTCATTATTTTTTGCAGTAATTATAGCGGTGCCACTTGGCATCTTATTAACAAGAAAAGAACGAATGGCTGAATTTATAATAGGAACTTCTGCAGTAATGCAGACAGTGCCATCACTTGCATTACTCGGACTATTAATTCCATTAGTAGGAATCGGAAAACTTCCAGCGATTATCGCATTAGTTGTGTATGCACTATTACCTATTTTACGAAATACATATACAGGAATAAGGGAATTAGATGAATCTCTAATAGAAGCCGCGAAAGCTATGGGGATGAATAGTTGGAGAAGATTGTGGAAGGTAGAACTTCCTCTTGCATTGCCTATCATTATGGCCGGTATTCGTACAGCGATGGTATTAATTGTTGGAACGGCTACATTAGCAGCTCTCATTGGTGCTGGTGGGCTCGGTAAGCTTATACTATTAGGTATAGATCGAAATGATCATGCACTTATCATTTTAGGGGCCGTACCAGCCGCGTTACTCGCTTTATTCTTTGATATAGTACTTCGCATACTTGAACGACCGAAACGCTCTTCTAAGCGTGTTATATTGACGATATGTATTGTTTGTATAATGATTGCTTCTCCATTTCTTTGGAGTACAGAAAAGAAAGATATTGTTATTGCGGGCAAACTTGGATCAGAACCTGAAATTTTAATTCAAATGTATAAGCAGCTTATTGAACAAGATACAGATTTACACGTACAATTAAAACCAGGTCTTGGAAAAACAGCATTTGTATTTGAAGCGTTGAAATCAGGGGAAGTAGATATATACCCAGAATTTTCAGGAACAGCTTTATCTACTTTCGTGAAAGAAGAACCAAAGAGTACAAATCGTGATGAAGTATATGAGCAGGCTCGCATTGGAATGGAAAAGAAATATAATATGATTATGTTGAAGCCAATGGAGTATAACAATACATATGCACTAGCTATGCCGAAAAAAATAGCAGATCAAAAGAATATAAATACAATTTCTGATTTAGGGAATGTTGCACAGGAAGCCAAAGTAGGATTTACATTGGAATTTGCTGATCGTGAAGATGGTTATAAAGGAATGCAAAAATTATATAACTATAAGTTCTCGAATGTTAAAACGATGGAGCCGAAGCTGCGTTATAGCGCAATTGAATCTGGAGATGTTAACGTAATTGATGCATATTCAACAGATAGTGAATTGGAGCAATACGGACTGAAAGTGCTGAAAGATGATAAAGGGTTATTCCCACCTTATCAAGGAGCACCATTATTAAGAAAAGAAACGTTACAGAAATATCCTGAACTTGAAAAGGTATTAAATAAATTATCTGGAAAGATTACAGATGAAGAAATGCGAAAAATGAATTATGAAGTTAACGTAAATGGTAAAAGTAGTGAAGAAGTCGCAAAACAATTTTTACAAAAAGAGAAGTTACTTCGTTAAATTTACAAGAAATATACAAATTTATATGTTTGAAATGACCGTTCATTACAAAATGAGCGGTTTTTTTGTGCATACTTATACATTTTTTCAAAAAAGTATTCCATTTTTGCTCATTTTCTTTTAGAATAAGTAATGTTTTCCTGAAAAAATATAAGAGAAACGTCTATTAGAGAAAAAGGTGACTTTAATAGTTGAACGAACATAACACCTAGAATGACAGATGGGGTGGTACAAATAGAAAAGAAGTTAGGATTTTTTCCATTAATCGCATTAGTAGTTGGAACAATGGTTGGTGGCGGTGTTTTTAGTTTACCGCATGATTTAGCAGTAGGAGCAAACAGTGGTGCAATAATAATTGGCTGGTGTATTACAGCGATGGGAATGATTCCACTTGCGCTCGTATATCAAACGTTAGCAAGACAAAAACCGGAACTTGAAGGTGGAATTTATAGTTATGCACGTGCTGGTTTCGGTGAATATATTGGATTTAATAGTGCTTGGGGATATTGGCTAGCAGGAATCTTAGGTAATGTCGCAACAATTATGTTACTGTTTAGTACATTAGGTTATTTCTTTCCAATTTTCAAAGGAGGAAATAATGTTGCGTCTATCGTTGGGGCATCACTTTTATTATGGACACTTCATTTTTTAATTTTATTTGGAATCCGTGAAGCTTCTATTATGAATGTGATCGCAACAATAGGGAAGTTAGTTCCAATCGTTTTATTTATTGTTGTAATGGTAACAGCCTTTCGCTGGGACACATTTACACATGATTTTTGGGGAGAAGGAACGATCTCACTTTCCGCTATACTTGGTCAAGTGAAAAATACAATGCTTGTAACACTTTGGGTTTTCATTGGAGTTGAAGGAGCGGTTGTATTATCTGGAAGAGCGAAGAATAGTCGAGATGTTGGTAAGGCAACAGTATTGGGACTTATTTTAGTAATGTCCATT
Organism: Bacillus cereus group sp. BfR-BA-01441; assembly: GCF_022663075.1. Classification (NCBI taxonomy): domain Bacteria; kingdom Bacillati; phylum Bacillota; class Bacilli; order Caryophanales; family Bacillaceae; genus Bacillus; species Bacillus cereus group sp. BfR-BA-01441. The sequence continues at coordinate 7,727 of NZ_JAKUEU010000024.1, read as the reverse complement.
TATATTTTAATTTCTGTCCTGTCAATGGGAGCTATGACAAGAGGCGAACTTTCTGTGTTAGAAACTCCGTCCATGGGACATGTATTAGAGCACGTTGTTGGTCCATGGGGTGCAGTTGCGATTAACATCGGATTAGTTGCTTCACTTGTCGGTACATTAATTGGCTGGTTTTTACTTGTTTCTGAAATTTCTCATGTAGCAGGAAAAGATGGCGTATTTCCGAAAGTCTTTACGAAAACAAATAAGAAGCAAACACCGCACATGGCATTATGGATTTCAAATGGTGTTGCCCAAATTATATTTATCATCGTTTTGTTTTCGGAATCAACATATCAAATTATGTATTTCATTGCATCAACATCAATTTTATTACCATATTTATTATCAGCGTTATTCCAATTTAAATTAGTCATTACAAACGAACTAAAAGACGCTAAATTAAAAAACGGAGCGTTAGCTTTAATTGCTTCTATTTACTCTGTATGGCTTCTTTATGCAGCTGGTTTAAAGAATTTACTACTCGTTTCAATTGTGTATGGAATTGGAATTATTGTTTACACGTTTGCAAGAAAAGAACAAGGGAACCGTTGCTTTGTAGGTGCAGAGAAGTATGTGATGTGGGCAATTATTGTTGCGGCTATCACATCAATATATATGTTGTTAACTGGAAATATAAAAATGTAAAAAGTCCTTTTCATTTAAAGGGCTTTTTTCTTTGTTTAGAGAATATTTACTACATAAGATATTCAGGAGGGATGAGAATGGAAGAAAAAGAACAGTTGTCTAGAATAATTGATTTAGCTAGTGAGTTAAGGAAAGTATTAGTGCAAGAATCTTTTTTTAATCATCATCCTGAACTAAGAGGAGTCATTGAAAATTTAGCAAGTTCTGTTGAAAATTTGGCTGAATTACAAATAAGTAAAGATGAAAACGCTGAAGATCGATTACGTTACGTACTTGCGAAAATGAAAATTGCTCATAATGCAATTTTACAAGAGAAAAAAGCATTTCCTTCTCATTAATATAAGTTTTTATTTTGAACCTGGCGGATAACGTCAGGTTTTTTATTTCTAGTTTTTCGTTTCTTTCATACACTAAGAATAGTATGAAAAAAGAAGGTGACTAAGGTGAAATTACATAAAGCTCTTCAGCCAAGTTTTATAAAACGAATGTACTATATGAGATTTTTAGGGAAATTTACAAAAGCTGAGAAAGAGAAGAGTGGAGAGAATTTCTTTGTACACTGCTTATCGCCAATACCATTCACTTTACAGGAACAATTTACAAATGAACCATATGTATTTGAAGGGTTATGTAGCAATAAAAAGAATGAAAAAATCTTTTCGGAATTAAAGAAGAGGAAATTAGAAAAGCAATTAGTAATGTTTCGTCTTTATTATGAAAGAGGAAATGTATACGTGGAGTTAATATGTACAGAAGAACCGAAAGAAATAGCAAGCAGCTATAAAATGATTCCGGCACCTAAAGTTACAAATCATAAAAAAAGAGAATCTTTAGAGCGAAAACTTAGCAACGGTTATTTATCATTTCTTATGCCAAAATTTCCGAAAGACTTTGAGCCTCCCGAATTATTGTGGCACGATGGAAGACTGTACGGAAACATATCCCTAAAGTCATCAATTAGCTCAATCGCCTATTTTGAACAGAAACGTGAATGTAAATATATAAACTGCAGTGACTGGACGAAGTATGTAGAAATAGCGGTAGAAGATCAATTATATTTTGTAAGTGATTATGTATATGAGCAATTAAAAAAACGAATGCATGAAGAAGGTAAGCTAGTTGAAGTAGAGGATATAAAAATACAAAAAGATGAATGGGAATGGGATGAGCGTGAATCGTCCTTTTTACAGTATGTACAAAGTATGGTGCATAATAAAGGGTTATATTTGGATGAAACGGATATTTATAATTTCCATATAAGTGTAAAAACAAATATGTTAACGATTCTTGGTGGTATACCGGGCGTTGGGAAATCACGTTTTGTGCAAACTTATGCAGAAGCATTAGGGTTACAGTATGGGGAAGAGTTGGTTTGGATTCCAATTTCGCCATCGTATCAAGAACCACATGATTTACTTGGTTACCTTCATCCAAATGGTACTTTTATTGAATCTGAAGCGAAGTTAGTTAGGACGTTAATGAAGGCGAAAGAAAATCCAAATCAACTGTATATAATCGTTTTTGATGAAATGAACATGTCTCATATTGAGCATTGGTTTACTCCGTTTCTATCTGTTCTTGAACTTGAAACAAAAAATCGTATTTTAAACTTGTATGAGGGTGTACAGGACATAGAGAATTCAATTCCATCAACAATTGAAATTGGAGAAAATATTATATTTGTAGGTACTGTAAATTTTGATGAAACAACGAAAGAGCTCTCTGATCGATTATTAGACCGAACGAACCTAATAACGTTACAGAAAATTCCGTTTTGTGAGATGGGCATGGAACAGGGGAAAGTCGTATTACATCCACCTTTGAAAGTAACGGCGGGAGAATTTCGGATAAATTGGATGAGAAATAAAGCGATGATTGAAGTGTTTTCTGAAGAAGAATTAGAGCTATTAGATAAGTTGCATGTCGTATTGTCATCACATGACGCGTCTAAGGGGATTTCTTTCCGATGTGCAAATGCAATTGCGACTTATTTGCAAAACATACCGTTTCAAAATAACCATACCTATATGATTAGTAGAGAAGAGGGGTTTGATTTACAAATAAAGCAGCGTGTATTGACGAAAATCAGAGGGACCGAAATGATGGTTGGGCCTTTACTTTCTGAAGAAGCAAAAAGGGGGGCGACCTTAGTACCTCTTTTGCAATCTACACTTGCAAACAGAGTATCTACATTTGAACACTCTTTAGCATATATACGAGAAAAACGTAGAGAACTGGAGTTGTATGGATATGCAAAATGAAGGGCGTTATGAAACAAAAATCGTTGATACGAATGAAACGCTCCCTTTTGTATTAAAGTTAATCATTGGAAATGAGGGGAAAGGAGATTATATTTTATTAAATCGTCTTTGTACATCTACTACAGCATTAGTTCAATGTATTTATAAAGTACAAGAATTAAAACCAATAAGATTGCAGTACAATTATGAAATCCCAATGAATATTACTTTTATATGGAATAAAGTATATGAGGGACAGAAAAATATAAAAGAGGCTCAATATGAAATAAATGAAAAAAAACAAAGAGTATTAATATATGAACACGGGAAAACAGAATTCTTTTATCCATGGCGCTGTGGTCTATACCATTTTGAAGTGCGTATAGAAGATACAACGTATTATGGCGCATTTCAAATCGTACCGAAAAACTTTTTTGATGATCAATTTGAAATGATTCAAGACTATGTGAAGTCAATTTTAAATGAGTTGATTTTGGATAGAGGTTACTATAAAAAAACCTTCTCTGCACTTAGCGATATTGAGGATTCTTCTTATTTAGTGTTACTTAGAAAGTTACCGCAAAAAATGAAAATGATAAAGCAAATCTTTAAGAAAATAGAATCAAGCTCAAAATTTATAAATGAATATAAATGGGAAGGAAAAGAGCGAAAGCCAACAAGAAAAGGAACTATAGTGGCAGAACGAAAACCTTATGCCAAACATTATAATCGTAAGTTTATGGAACAAAAAAATAGTAAGGAAAATGCATTTCTTAAATATAAAGCGATGCAATTTTATCATTATTTAATTGAAGCTAAAAGTTTTTTACGTCAAACAATTGAAATATTAGAAAGAGAAAAAAAGAAAAAATCAGAAGAGTTTCAAGCTGTAAAAACGATTATACAAACAATTGAGCGTAATGGATCAGTAACCGATAGAGAGAAGCAAAAATATAAAAATATACATTTACTAAAAGAAGCCGATTTACGAAAGAGCTCAATGAAAATACAAGAATATAAAATATTGGCGCATATTGTGCATGAAAATGTACAATACTTTCAAATGTTAATGCACTCTTCATTTTGGAGGGAAGTTACTGAAACAAGTAACATGAACTTACATGATTTATCGATACCACATCAACAATTACTACATCATTTAGAAGTACTCCCGCAATATACGGATCAATCTCCATCATTATTATTTGTTTATAAGCCAACGTTTTTAGTGTATGAATATTACGCTTTTTTTATCGTTATTTCACTTTTAGAGCAAATTGGTTTTGAGGCTAGAAACTCCATCCGTGAACAAATACAAGAACATTTTTATGTAGATGGATTACAAGATGGAACGACAGTAGTTTTAGAACGAGATGATATAAAGGTGCATGTCGCATTTAATGACTTAATTGAAACACATCCTCTTATTGCATTAAGTAAAGGTAGTAATTTTTACAATGGTGAGGATACGAAGAAGCCAGATATTCGCTTAGACTGTTATGTAAAAGAAGATGGGAAATACGTATATAAATCTTCTATTATTATTGAAGTGAAGTATAGTCCAATGTACAATATTTTTCAGCACGTCGGAAATACGAAAGCAACTGAGCAAATGTATAAGTACTGGTCTATAAAGTATGTAGAAGAACAGGATGGAAAGCGAGTCTATTATCGAAGGTCAATTTATGAAGTCATTTGTGTATATCCAGGAAGCCATATGCATAGTAAAAAAATTGAATCTGGATGCGGTGTTTTCTTGCAGTTATATCCATATAAGACGAAACAAGGGGAAGAGAAATTAGCTGGAAAACATGGGATGGTACAAATTTTTGAAAAATGGCTAAAAAGCATTAAGAAGTAAAAGAAATCCTTTTTCATAAAGGATTTCTTTAGATTAAGAAGAATTATATGCTGTATGGAAAGAAACGTAGTGTAATTTAGATTTGAAAAGTGCTACAAATGTGTTATTAAAAGGAATGTGAGCGCGGGATAAAAGTCGATTAAATTGGAATCTAATTCATTTTGCAGAATATAATAAGTCATAAATATTTTTAGTTGCATACGAAGATTTGTTCTTATATGATAGATAGTGAAAGCGTTATCAAAAAACAGAGCGGCGATGGGAAAGGCGGTTAAATATGTTCCAGCGTGTTCAAACAAAGGAAGAACATTTTGGGTTCGAGCAACTATGGGGAGATTTTTGTGAAGAAAGAAACTTAATGTTCGTAGAACGTAATTTAAATCCATCACGATTTTTATTAATAGAAGATGAACATCCTATTGGTACAGTAGAATGTATTAAGTATACGGTACCTGAACAATCGAATTCTGAGTTTTTCTATCCGTTTTCTAAAAATGATTTAGTAAAAGATTTGAAGAATGTATATGAAATAGGCAAGTTAAGTATTTCGAAAACGTCTCGTGGAAGAGGACATTTCAAAAGGCTAACAGCTATTTTATTTATACATGCGTTAGAAACAAAAGCTGAATGGTACATTGCAGCAGTAACAAAAAGAATGTATATGTATTTACTTACACTTGGTTTTCCAATTGAACCAATAGATAATCCTTTTCAGTTTCATGATACTTTACAAGGTGTACCAGTAAGAATTCATGCTCGAAAAGGGGTTACGCATTTGTATTCTTTAAAAGAATTTCGTGATGTGATTCAAGGGAATGCTCATGCACAGGCATTAATTACAGAATACAGTAAAAATATTATGTTAACGAAATAAAGCGAAGTGAATATGTATAATAAAGAGAATAATATTTGTATAGGATATAACTCTTCATTAAAAAAGACCCTTATTATTTTAATAAGGGTCTAAAAATTATAATCCAAATATACTAAAAATCATTTTGCGGCGCTTCGGTTTCTTTTCTCGTTCATATGTTGGTTTTGAATCCGGAGTAATATAAATGGGTTCTTCTTTCGTTAGGGCAGCTTCTAACTTTTGAATTCGCTCTAACATTTCCTCCATTTCACGACGGTGTTGTAAAAGTTGGTACGTGACGACATCATTTGCCTTATCTTGCATTTGTTCTTCCATTCGATCAAGTCTTCTCGTAATAGTGTTTAATTGATTAGCTAATTGCTCAAAATCATTCGATGATATGTTTTGAACAATTGTATTAACTTGAGTTTTTAATTCCTCAACTTCATTTGAGGAAGCCTTTTGAGTAGATTGAGAATTTTGAGATTGCTCTATTTGAAATCGATGGTGTTCTAACATTTGATCGACATCCTCTTGTGTGAAAATAAAGTGGCCATATTTGTTTTTCTCTATCGTAAGATTTAATTGTTGCGCGATCCGGACAACAGCCTTTGGGCTAACACCTAATTTCTTTGCGATAAATGGTGTTTTATATTCCAAAATAATCCCTCCTATATATATCCTGTTGAATGATTTCGAGCTATGAAGTAAGTTCCCTTCTAGTGCGACAAAAGAAGTGTGGAATCGGCAAAGAAAGTGTTTTTTCACGAAATTGAGTTGAGGAGAATAGTTCTTTTAAATAAAAATGTATTATCGTAACATTTAGAATAATTTGACGAGTGTAAATGAATTAGATTATCATAATGATAAATATCTTTTTTATGTATGCATATAATATATAAAAAGGTGGTTGCTAATGTAGAATTTTGTTAGAGTATTAGAATGCTTACTTCACTTGAATAAAATTAAGTAGGAGGTGGCTTCCTTGCTTACAAAGTAAGTAAGGAAAAGTATTTGGACATATATAGTATAAGTATAGTGATTGTTTTAATTGCCTTAACGGCATTTTTCGTTGCAGCAGAATTTGCAATTGTTAAAGTGAGAAGTTCACGAATTGACTATTTAATTGCAGAAGGAAATAATCGTGCAACATCGGTCAAAACAGTCATTACAAACTTAGACGAATATTTATCTGCTTGTCAGTTAGGAATTACTGTTACAGCTTTAGGAATTGGGTGGTTTGGTAAACCTGCGTTAAAGCAAATGTTTGATACGCTTTTTGCAAATTGGAATATCTCTACTCAACTAGCAGACATTTTTGCTGTAACTTTAGTATTTTTGTTAATTACTTTTTTACATGTTGTAATAGGGGAATTGGCCCCAAAAACATTTGCAATTCAAAAATCTGAACAAGTGAGTTTGCTTGTTTCTAAGCCGTTAATTTTCTTTTATCGTATTGCATTCCCATTCATTTGGCTATTAAATGGTTCAGCTCGAATCATTACGAAGCTGCTAGGGCTGAAACCGCCGAAGGGGCATGATGAGGTTCATTCAGAAGAAGAATTACGGTTGTTAGTTTCAGAAAGTTATAAAAATGGTGAGATTAATCAATCTGAATATAAATATGTAAATAAAATTTTTGAATTTGATGATCGGATTGCAAAAGAAATAATGGTACCTCGAACTGAAATGAATATTATAAGTAAAGAAATGCCTGCTGAAGAAGCTTTGCAAAAAATGTCTCGCGAAAAATATACAAGGTATCCAGTTGTTGATGGCGACAAAGACCACGTAATAGGTTTTGTGAATTTTAAAGATATTTTTACTGAGTTTGTACAACATAAAGCTGTTAATAAGAAGACAGTAGAGCAATATATGAGACCAATTATTTTAGTTATCGATTCTATTCCAATTCATGATTTGTTTTTAAAAATGCAAAAAGAAAGAACACATATTGCTATATTGATAGATGAATATGGTGGGACATCTGGACTTGTTACTGTTGAAGATATTTTGGAAGAAATTGTTGGAGATATTCAGGATGAGTTTGATACGGATGAGCAGCCAGAAATTCAACAAGTTAGTGAAA